>DFGM01000118.1 GCA_002371755.1 Verrucomicrobia bacterium UBA3750
AGGAGGGAGACATCACTGGCTTCCGCGAAGCGGAGAATAACTGGCGAAGACAAAATGGACCAAAGACAATGAACTGACGCAAACACATAGCGGAACGACGAAAGCGGGATCGGCAATCGCTTTGCGATTAGCCTATTGACAAATGTTCCCATAGGAGGAGGGCGGGTAGACCCTGCCCGCCGCAGCGTATCGGTGTGGTCACGCGGCGGCGAGAGCCTCGCACCCCTGCTCTTATGGGCATCCGCGTTGCGGACGGCCTCCGGCTGGGGGATATGCCCTACCGCCGCGGCGGCGAGGTGGAGGTCGCCTCATGGGCATTGGGCGGGAATTCAATGGGCATTGGACGGGCGACCAATGCCCATTGGATTGGAAAGTAATGCCCATTGGATTCCAATTCAATGCCCATTGGATTTGCGAGTAATGGGCATTGGTCTTGCGAATGATGGGCATTGGCCGCTCAGCCCCTTCGGGCAGGTAGGGAAACGCTTGGTGTTCATAACTTTTTTCACTTTCCCTGATAATGGACCCCCGAAATCTTGATTGGAAAGGTGAGATGATTGGGGGATTGCAGTCGATTGCAGTCTAAATGGGTCGATTGCAGTCGGGGCAACGCCTGTTGAGCAGGGCGTCGCCGCGGCTGAGGATGGTCGATTTCAATCGAGGCGACACCGGCCTCAAGCCGGATGTCGCCGCTGCTGAGGTTGGGGCAAAGAGCCTTTCCGGGAGAGGCCTAATCCAGTATGCGTATAGAAGAGATGGAACTTTCGCCAAGGATTGCCATGATGAGGCGATCTATGCCCAAGGCGACCCCAGAGGCGCGACGGATAGAAGCAACTTTTGAGAGAAAGGCCTCATCCAGCGGATAATCGGCTTCGCCTAGAACTATGCGTTCGGCTTTTGCGTCAAGGAAGCGGCGGAGCTGCTCATCGCTATCGCATAATTCGCTGAAGCAGTTTGCAAGTTCCAGTCCGCGCCAGTAGAATTCCCAGCGCTGAGCTACGCCGTTTTCGACTTTGGCGAGGCTTGCACATTGGGGCGGGTAGTCCATCAGGAATACGCCATCCATGTTTTTTAGCGCTTTCTCTACCGCAACGGCCATGTCGAAATCGAAGCGATCTTGGTTCCAATCGCCTTCAAATGGATCCCAATTGGCGTATTTGCGATAGGCATCACGCACAGTCAGACGCTTGAAGTCAGCTTCAAGCGCGGGAGCTTTATCATCTCTGCCAAGCCCGAGCGAGAAGAGAAGAGCCTCCGTGTCGCGGAGAATATCCATATAATCGGCATCTAGACGATACCATTCTATCATGGTAAACTCTGGGTTGTGGCGAGAGCCTTTTTCGCCATCGCGGAAGCAAGGGCCGATTTGGTAAATGCGGTCCATGCCTGCTGCGAGGAGTTTTTTCATCTGAAGTTCGGGCGAAGCGCGTAAAAAGCCGCCTGTCGTCACGGGCGGGCAATCGATATGAGGCTCGGGGGCAGGTGCGGCTATGCGAACTGGAGTTTCGACCTCGGTGAATCCGCGGGAATCGAAAAAGGCGCGTATATCCTTTATTATGGCCGCGCGGCGTTTCAGCGCATCGATGTTCAAGCGTAGCGCTCCAGATGCTTTGCGAGAATGCCGGCCAAGCGGCCTTCGAGCCAGGGTGTGACACCCCAGTAGTCGCGGAGAGCGAGATATTCGTTTACTGGACCGCTCTGCCCGGATTTTACGGAATATTCACACTTGAGCATGATGTTTCTTGCAGTGGCATCCGGCGCAACGAACTCGATGACTTGCGTCCTGAATCCGAGGATTCGCATAATCATGGCGCGGAAGGAGTCGGTAAGGATGTCGCAGAGGCGTTCACGCAAGATGGATTGACGCAAGAGCCCGCCAAAGACGGCGGCAGGACCCGTGACACCTGTGCTCAAGCCTGCCAGACTCTTTTGCAGCTCGTGCTGGCAGCAGGGCGCGCAGAGGATGTGGCGCGCCTTCCATTCCACGCCTTTTGCGAGCGCTTCATCGGTAGCCGTGTCGCACGCATGGAGCGAGACGACCATATCCGCCTTGTCGAGCTGGAAATCCGCTAGATCGCTTTGGGAGAACTCCACCATGTCTTCCAAGTCGAGAGATTTTGCCATCTTTCGCGCACTCTCTATGACATCGTCCCTGCGGTCTACGCCATATACTTTGACGCGAGGGAGGCCGACGGTCTGCGTGAGATATAGTGCGAATGCGAGGGTGAGATATGCTTTGCCGCAACCGCAATCGACTACGATAAAGGGGCGGGCAGCGGAGGGGGGCTCGCCATCGCCTTCCGCTTTGCCTGGCTTGAGAGCGAGGGAATCCACCACTTTGAGGAACTCGTTTACCTGGTCGTACTTGCCGCGCATCGAGGCGCGGATGTTGCCGGAGCCGTCGGCAATGCCTGTCACGCGGAGAAGAGCGGAAGAATCAAAGGACGAAAGCGGCAGATTCTTCACTCTGTCGTGAGGCTTTATTTCCGCGGGCCTATCGAGCTTTCCGGAGCGGGAGGCGAGCACATGCCCCTTTTTCGTGACGCGGACGTGCAAATCGCCATCCGAGCAGATGAGATGAAGTTCGCGGGCGCCTTTCTGCGAGATAATCTCTTCAAGGCCGGCTTGAGCATCTGGACGATTGAAGTTGCGCACTTGCACCTTGCCTGCATCGGTCATTTCCGCCTGGTATTTCACTTCGCCGCCCAACGATACCGGACGCAGAGAAATCTTGAAGGAACTGCCGCCGCGGCGCACGTTCTGGACGATTTTGATGAAGCCGTCGCCGAATACGCGGCGGCGTATCTCTTCGGACAAAGCGGGATCCAGCTCGAACTTTTCCATGCTCTCCCCCGTCATGAGTGCCTGCGCATCTGGCGCGTCTCTATGGGGTCGAGCACCTCGACGCCGCCTGTCGCCGCACGTTGCGCTTCAGTGGCGCGCTTGATGAGCCACATCTGCACGATGCTCACCGCCTGAGAGAGAGTCCAGTATAGCGAAAGCGCCGACGGGAACGAATAGAACATCACAAGCATCATCACCGGCATGAAGACGGTCATCATCTTTTGCTGGTTCTTATCGCCCGCAGAAGGTGTGAGCGCGCTCTGAAGTCCCATGGTGAGAGCCATGAGAATGGGGAGGATGTTAAGTCCGCCAAACGGGAACCACGACGAGAAGAGTCCTTCCGGCTGGCTCAAGTCGCCAATCCAGAGGAAAGGAGCGTACCTCAATTCCACGGCGGAACGCAGCACATTGAAAAGCGCGATGAAGACGGGGATTTGGATAAGCATCGGCAGGCATGAACTCATCGGGTTCACCTTGTGCTCCCTATACAGTGCGAAAGTCTCCTGCTGCAGGCGTTGGGGATTATCCTTGTACTGCTCCTGGAGCTTCTTCATGAGAGGCTGAATCTCCTGCATCTTCTTCATGCCCACGGTGGATTTGTGGGTGAGCGGCCAGAAGACGAGACGGACGAGGATCGTAAGAAGGATGATTGCGACGCCGTAGTTCGGGATGAGGTCGTTGAAAACGTTCAGCACCCAAAGGATGGGGTAGCAAATCCATCTCCACATGCCAAACTCCATGACGTCCTTCATGCCTAAATCCCAGAGGAGCGACTGCTTTTTGGGCCCCACGAAGAAGATGCTCTTTATGGTGTCGAGCCCGGTAGCGTCAATAGAAACGCGCGCCGAGATGCAATCTGGGCGGTACGCCGAAGAGGTAAGATCGCGTCCGACATTGGCGGTAAAGCCGTTGTTGATGGCGGTTGTCGAGACGAGAGCGGTGACGAAGAAGCGGTTTTTGAGCGCCACCCAAGTCTGGCGACCCGGATAGGCGATGGTGGCGCTATCCGGCAGACCGGCTGCGTTTTTCGAGCCACTGCAACCGCCGGCCACTCCACCTGCGAGATAACCCTTGAGTGGCGAATCGCCTTCGCAGTGGTGGATAACCTTGCCTCCCTTGTCGTCAAGGAGCCAGCTATCGACGCTAAGGAGGTCGTTTTTGCTTGCGCCCATTTTCATTTCACCGAGCGAGAGGGTGGTCTTGGACGAGCCGGGGATTGAATCTTCGAATGTGACGAGATAGTTTTCTCCCAGCGTCACTTTGCGCTTCACGCCGCCCGAGGCGAAAGAGAGTGTGTTAGAGGACTGGCTTTCAAGATCGAACGGCTGAATCTTGCCGCCCAACGCGCCGAGGGGGGAGGAGGCAAATGAAAACTCGACGGGCGGATTCTTTTCGCCGAGTTCGCCCTCGTCGCGCGCATACTTCTTGAGGACCGCTTTCTTTACGACTGCGCCCCACGAGGAAACATCGAGTTTGAGATCGTCGTTCTCGAGAGTGTAAATCTTTTCCGGCACTGTCGGCAAAGCCTCGACGGCGGCCTCCACGGCATCGGCGGCCTTGGGGGTCGCAGAGGCAACTGCGTCATGCGCCGCAGGCGCCGCACTTTGAGGCGCGAGAGCCTCTTGCTTTGCGGCAGCGGGTTCCACTTCCGCTGCAGATTGCCGCTGGGCGGGCTTTTGCGTGAACAGATACCATGCAAGGACGCCTCCGAGCAGTATGCAGATTATTTTTTCTGTCTTGTTCATTTGTTTCGTCGCCTTAGTTGAAATTGTTCTTCCAGCAGCCCTTTGCGGGCACCGGGTCGTAGCCATGGGCGCCAAACGGATGGCACCGCAAAATCCTCCAAAGTCCAAGAATCGTACCTTTTACCGAGCCATGCACCTTCAAGGCCTCTATCATATAGTTGGAACAGGACGGTTCAAACCGGCAAGCTCCCCCCAACATCGGACTCAGCACCACCTGATAGCCCCTCACCATGAGTATCAAGAAGTTGCGCACTTCGAGACCATCCACTTCATCTCGCGCATGACATCCTGGCACTTTTTGCCGCCTAGCGCGGCTCGCCCGATGAAAATCCAGTCTACATGCCCGGGCATGACGCCGTCTTTCGCAAGAAGCCTGAACGCCTCGCGCATCAGACGTTTCGCACGGTTGCGGTCTACCGCATCATGGAAACTTCTTTTTGAAACAACGACTCCCGCCTGCCCTGCGGCATCGGGAGCCGAAAGCCACCACGCAACCATGAGGCGCCCCTTTACGGAGCGCCCTTGGTTGAAGACACGTTTGTACTTCGTGCCTTGGAGACGTGTGGACATTAGACCTGCGTCAGACGCTTGCGGCCCTTGGCGCGACGGCGCGCGAGCACCTTGCGTCCGCCCTTCGTCGCCTTGCGGGCGCGGTATCCGATTTTCCTTTTCCTCTTTATCTTAGAGGGTTGCCATGTCATCTTCATGTTTCAGGTTTCCTTTCAAACTGATGGGCGGGTATTTTATCATATCTTTGCGAGTAGCGCAAGTGCCGGTTTGCCCGCTCGCCGGTCATGCGCGAGGCAGGAATATTGACTTTTCCCGCTTGCAAAGCTGAATCGCCACCCCCCACGGGTCGCGGAGAATCGCCATATGGAAAGCGGGATTGTCCATTTTGATCTGCTCCAGAGTGGCGCCTGCCGCAACGAGACGATCCACATCCGCCTTCACGTCGTCCGAGACGAACGCCACATGAAGCGTCATGGAGTTCATCGCCTTGTAGTCAGGCGCGGAGGGCGTCTCGCCCGTCCGGTACACTTCCAGACCCGACTCGCCGGAGTCATCCATTATGAATCCGGGATTCGAAGAGACGCGAAAGCCGAGGTTTTCGCACCACCAGGCCTTGAACGCCTCTGCGTCAGGCACGTCAATTGCGACATGTTCGATTTTCATTGCCTCTAAAGCTCCGTTTGGCACTTGGCGAACGGGTCTGGCGAACCTTCAAGCCCGCCAGACCTGTCAGGTTCAGCCTTCGGCTTCGAGAGCCGCGTCCACTTCGTCGGTGGTCTCCATGTTGTTGTAGACGTCCTGCACGTCCTCAAGGTCCTCGAGCATGTCGAGGAACTTGTTGATTGCCTTGGCTTGGGCGACGTCGCTCACGGGGTTGGTCATTGTGGGCACGAGACCGACGGAGGAGTTCTCTTCGTCCACATTGATGCCGCCAGCCTTGATGGCTTCGAGCACCGTGGTGAAATCGTTTGGCTGGCACTTCACGGTGAAGCCGCCATCCTCGCTCACGACATCTTCGGCGCCGGCGTCGAGGGCGAGCATCATTACGCTATCCTCGTCCACGCCATCGGCCGCAGGAATCATAATCTGGCCCTTGCGCTCGAAAAGGCGCGAGGCGCTGCCCTGCTTGGCGAACTCGATGCCATTCTTCTTGAAGACATTGCCGACTTCGGCCGCTGCGCGGTTCTTGTTGTCTGTGAGGACGTTCACGACAACCGCGACTCCGCCCTTGATGCCTTCGTACTGGGCATCCACGAGAGCGGCGGACTCGAGCTCGCCCGTGCCCTTCTTGATGGCGCGGTCGATGTTGTCGTTCGGCATCTGTGCAGCCTTGGCCTTCGCGATAAGCGTGCGGAGGGTGGGGTTGTTGTCCGGATTGCCGCCTTTCGCCTTCACGACGATGGTGATTTCCTTGCCGAGTTTCGAGAAGATTTTGCCCTTCTTCGCGTCGGCGGCGCCTTTTGCGCGCTTGATCGTGGCCCAGTGGCTATGACCTGACATATTGAACTATTCCTTTCGGGTTGTGATGTTAGTCGGTTGAAATCAGACCTTATGGCGGTAGGTGATGCGGCCTTTGCCGAGATCGTACGGCGATATCTCCACGGTCACCTTGTCGCCTATGGCTATTTTAATGAAGAATTTGCGCATCTTTCCAGAGATGTGCGCGAGCACTTCGTGCCCGTTTTCCAGCTGTACCTTGTACATCGTGGCGGGCAGAACCTTGGTGACAGTGCCTGTCACTTCGATAGCTTGATCTTCTTCTTTTGCCATATTTCGTCCTTGTTAGCCTATAAACGAGGATATTTTACCATATTTGCGGGGCGTTTGGCAATAGCCACGTGACGCTTTTTTTTAGGTGAGAATCTTTTCTCTGTCACACAGACGGGCGAAAATATGATATAATATCCGGCAAGTCCCGAAGAGGGAAAACAAAAGGAAAGAAGCAATAACTATGGCAAGAGCATACAATTTCTCTGCAGGCCCCGCGGTGCTGCCGCTGGAAGTGTTGCAGGATGCGCAGAAGAATCTCGTGGACTACAAGGGTTGCGGGATGAGCGTGATGGAAATGTCGCACCGCGGCAAGGATTACGACCAGATTCACCAGGAAGCGGTGTCGACGTTCAAGGAACTTTGCGGACTCGGCGACGATTGGTCTGTAGTGTTCATCCAGGGCGGCGCATCGCTTCAATTCGCCATGATCCCGATGAACTTCCTGCCTGCGGGCGGCGTGGCCGACTATGTGAACAGCGGCACTTGGGGCAACAAGGCCGTCAAGGAGGCCAAGAAAGTGGCTGCATTGAGGGGGGCGACAGTCAATATCGCGGCGGATTGCCAGAAAGACATCCCGACGCGCCAGCCCAAAGAGTTCAACTGGACTGAAGGCGCGGCCTACGCCCACATCTGCATGAACGAGACCATCTCCGGCGCGGAAATGAAGTCGATTCCCGTCACGGCCGCACCTCTCGTGGCGGACATGAGTTCCGACATTCTCTCCTGCGAGCGCG
>DFGM01000099.1 GCA_002371755.1 Verrucomicrobia bacterium UBA3750
CGGCGGGCAGGGGCTCAGCCGCCCTACCGCCGTGCCGTTATTTGCACATTGAGACGAGGATATCATCTCATATTTCGCCGCTTTTGTTAATAGGGGACGGCAAATCCAATGTCCACAGGCTAAATGCGCCGTGAACTAAATCACCATGGCGGCGGTTCTGCCGCCGCGTTTGCCGCCTGCACAGGAAATGCGAAATATGGTATAATGTGCGGCAGTCAAACGAAGAAAGTGCGTATGCGCACCGTCGACGAGGAGATGTGGAAATGGGCAAGTTAGACATCGTGTTCCATGAAGCCGATGAAGGCGGCCGTTCGCTTGAACCGTGGTTTTCACAACTGCCAATGTGTGCTGACAGCAATGAAATCTGACAATAGCTATCTGGCGGTCTACAAGCCGATTGATTCGTTCGATCTGGCCTGGGGCATCAAGGTGACGGATGCCGGTTTCACCAATGTCCGGCCGAATGAAGCCTATCCCCCGTCGCACCATCCGCGCCCGTTCATGTTCAAGTGGGAGAAAGGGCGTCGTCTGGAGAACTATCAGATCGTCTTCATCGGGCACGGGCGCGGCGAGCTGGAGACGGAACATGGCGGCCGCGCCGAGATTGACGCGGGTGACGTGTTCATCCTTCATCCGGGCGAATGGCATCGCTATCGTCCCGATCCGACGACCGGGTGGACCGAGCGGTGGTGTGGATTTACGGGGACCTACGCGAAGCAGATCGTCGGCGCGTTCTTTTCGCCTAAGCATCCTGTTTTGAAGGGTGCCGATTCCATACAGGTCAGGCGCCGCCTGCGGACAGTCGCGGAACTCTTTAAGCGCGGGCAGTCAGCCCTCGTGCCTGCGCTTGTCGCGCAATCCATCGGTCTGCTGACCGACCTGTCTCCGCTCGGCGCGGCCAGAAGCAGACCGTATTCAGACGCGATAGATAAATCCTGCGACGAGCTGCTGAGACTCAGCGCCAAAAACGTCGATCTTGAAGAAATGGCGCTGCGCCACGGCATGAGTTACCCGCTCTTTCGCCGCGAATTCAAGGCGCAGACGGGCTTTTCCCCTCATGCCTATGTAATCGCCTTGCGGCTAAATAAAGCGAAGTCGCTCCTGAGGAACAGCGAAATGTCAATCCGGGGAATAGCCAAGGCGATAGGCTTTTCGTCGCTTGCCTACTTTTCGGCCGTATTCCAGCGGCACGAGGGCGTTTCGCCGCGTGAATGGCGGTCGAAGAACGGCCTCTAGCCGCCGCCGTTTGATAAACTCTGCGGAAAGTGAGTGTCTGGCAAAAACGAACTGTTGACATCTGAGCCATTTTCATGACGCTCAATTTGGGCTAAATCTATGTGGGAAAATAACATTCCGACGGATTATCCATTGTCGCTTGACGGAATATCATATTTTTGTTATCATATTGCCCGTTTTGATGAAAGGATGTTATGATCGGAAGGAAAAAAGAACATGATTCCTTGCTGGCGGCTGAAAAGGCTGCTCAATCTGGATTTGTTGCGATTTACGGTCGCAGACGCATCGGCAAGACGTTTCTTGTTCGAGAGACTTTCGGTGAGCGGTTGACATTCTGCCATGCCGGTGTTGAGAACGTCGGAATGCATGAACAACTGAGGGCGTTTTCAAGTTCATTGAGAGATTTCGGGTGGCAGGGGAATGGCCGCCTGAAAGACTGGTTTGATGCATTCGATGCGCTGAAGGATGTCATCAAGGCGAGTGCTTCGTCGAAAAAGGTGATATTTCTTGACGAGCTTCCCTGGATGGACACCGCCAAGTCCAATTTCATTCCGGCTCTGGAGTTTTTCTGGAATGGATGGGCGTCAGGCCGAAAGGATGTCCTTCTTGTCGTGTGCGGAAGTGCCACCTCGTGGATTGTGTCCAAGATTCTGAAATCCCGCGGCGGACTCCACAACCGGGTGACCGATCAGATCTGGTTGAAGCCGTTTACACTTGCCGAATGCAAGGCGTATGCAGCAGAATTGGGGATGGAAATGTCAGACATGGAACTCGCCGAGGCGTATATGGCGCTTGGCGGAGTGCCGTACTACTGGAGTTTTCTCAAGCCAGGGCTGAGCCTCGCCCAGAACATGGATTCTCTCTTTTTTGCTTCGGACGCGAAGCTCAGGCTTGAGTTCTCGCAGCTGTACTCTTCGCTTTTCAAACATCCCGAGCCCTACATGAAGGTTGTCAATGCGCTTGGTTCCAGGCAGACTGGCCTGACACGGGAAGAACTGGCGACGGCGTGCGAACTGCCGGATTCCGGCAGGCTGACACGTTATCTTGAGGAACTTGAGCAATGTGGATTCATCCGCAGGTACATGCCGTTTGGCGCAAGGAAGAAAGGCTTTGTCTGTCAGCTGATCGACTGCTACACGTTGTTTTATTTCCGCTTTATAAGGGAAAACCTCAAGCACGACACGCGTTTCTGGACATCTTCCTACGCGACCCCCGTACACGCAGTCTGGGCGGGGCTTGCATTTGAACGCCTGTGCCTCCTCCATGTTGACGGCATCAAGAAGGCGCTGGGCATTTCCGGCGTCGTCGGCAGCGTCTGCTCCTGGCGCAGCGGATCCGCCGATGGCGGCGGGCAGATTGACCTGCTGATTGACCGCGACGACCGCGTAATCAACCTTTGCGAGATGAAGTTCTGCGAGGAACCGTTCCAAGTCGACAAGGCTTACGATGCGTGGCTGAGGGAGCGCCGCGCCATGTTCCTGCGTCAGACCGGGACGCGCAAGGCCGCGCACTTGACGCTGGTGACAGCCATCGGAATCGCCGAAACGAAGTACAAGGGCGTATTCCAGTCGGTCGTTACGCTCGACGACCTCCTGCGCGAGTAGGCGCAAGATGTATTTAATCCGCTTCTCAACTGGCGGGTTGTGCCGACGCATACCGTATCAAAAATCTAAACTCAGTAGCAGAAATTATGTCTATACATGCCGCAGTTCCCTGTGGTATAATGCCAGTTGCCGTGGGACGAAAGGTTGTTCATCGGCATCAACATGAGCGCAAAAGATTTGTTTCATAAGTGTAAAAAAGCGCATATGCGCGTCGGGCTCTATACGACGGGGCTCAAGGCGTACTGGCCGCAGTTCGCCGGACTGAAGGAACGACTGGAGGGCTACGGACGCTTCATCGCGGACGAACTCACGGGCATGGAAGGGGTCGAAGTGTTTAACTTCGGTCTTGTCGATTGCTCGGAAAAGGGGATCGAGGCGGGAGAATATTTCCAGCGCAACCTCTGCGGCATCGTCTTCCAGCACATCGGCACGTATGTGACGAGCGATGCCGTTCTGCCCGTCCATCAGATCTGCACGGCACCGACCGTCATTCTCAACCTCCAGCCGTCCGTGCAGGTCAACTACGCGAAGACGACGACCGGCGAATGGCTCGCCCACTGCAACGCCTGCCCCGCGCCCGAAATCGCCAACGCATTCAACCGTGCGGGGATTGCGTTCCGCGTAGTATCCGGGCTTCTCGGTCTCAGGGAGACGCCCGCGATTTCGATTGCGGACGAAGCGACCGCCGACCGGCCCGAGGCCGTCCGCGCCTGGCACGAAATCCGCGAATGGGTGCGCGCGGCGTCAGTCAAGGCGGCGCTCTCCCGTGCCCGCTTCGGCTTCCTCGGCAACAACTATTCCGGGATGCTTGACATGTACTCCGACTTCACGATGCTTCAGGGCGCGACGGGGATGCATGTCGAACTACTCGAAATGTGCGATCTCGCCTCTCGCCTTGCCGCCGTTTCGGACGAGGACGCGAAGCGCAAGCTGGACGAGATCAAGGCCATGTTCGAGATATCGGAGGATTCGCCCTCCGACCCGCTCGCGCGCCGCCCGGCACCGGAGCAGCTCGACTGGAGCGCACGTGTCGCCGCCGCGCAGGAGCGCATGGTCGCGGACTTCAACCTCGACGCGCTCGCCTACTACTACCACGGCGCGGACGGCAACGACTATGAACAGCTTCAGAGCGGTTTCATCGTCGGTCACTCGCTTCTGACGGCGCGCGGCATTCCGTGCGCGGGCGAAGGCGACCTCAAGACCGCGCTCGCCATGAAGATATGCGACCTCCTTGGCGTCGGCGGAAGCTTCTGCGAAATCGTGACGACGGACTATCTGCGCGGCACGATCCTCATGGGCCACGACGGCCCGTTCCATCTCGCCATCGCGAAGGGTCGCCCGATCCTGCGCGGACTCGGACTCTACCACGGCAAGCGCGGCAGCGGCGTCAGCGTCGAGGCGAAAGTGAAAAGCGGCCCCGTCACGACGCTCGGCGTCACGCAGACCGGCGACGGGAAGATGAAGTTCATCGTATCCGAGGCGGAGGCGACAGACGATCCGATCATGGCCATCGGCAACACGCAGACGCACGTCCGCCTCGCCACCGCCCCCGATTTGTGGTACGAGCGCTGGCTCATGGAAGCCCCTACCCATCACTTCGCCATGTCCGTCGGCCACAACGCTGCCGTCTTTCGCAAAGTCGCGGACTTGATGGGAGTCGGAATCGTTCAGGTTTAGAAGATCAATATGCAACCGAACAAGATGAAACTAAAGAGGAAAGAGACCATACAAGTGATTATTGCTGCGATTGCCGTAGCGTTTATGCCGTGTGCCCTTGTAGCCGACATGCGCGAGGACTTCCGCTCGCCGCAGGGTGCGGCGCGCGAGAACACGGGGCCGCTCTTCTGGATGCACGGCACCGAGTCGCCGGAGCGCCTGCGCGAATATGTCGGTCATGTAGCCGAGAGTGGACAGGGCACTCTTACCATCGAGTCGCGTCCGCATATCGACTGGATGCGCGAGGGTTGGTGGCGTGACGTCGACATCGTCCTCGACGAGTGTAGGAAGCGCGGCCTAAAGATGCTGGTGTTCGATGACTACTGGTGGCCGAGCCAGGGCATGGGCGGAAAGTACCCGATACCGGAAAAATTTCACTCTGTGGATGTTAACGGTGTGGTGTATTTCAGAAACGATGCTCCGCAAGATGAGATTCCGGGGGAAATATGTCGCATAGTGGTGAATGAGGTGGATAGTGGCGTGTTCCGGCCTTGTGCAGACGGCAACAAGATGATTTTATATTCAACTGTGCCGCTCGAAACGTCCAAATTCCCCAAATTTCCCACTGTCAATGGGCTGGATGAGGCAGCGGTAGACTGGTTTATCGCCAATTACTATCAACCCTACTATGATCGATACAGGGCTGCGTTTGATGACGGAACGATTCTTGGTTTCTTCTTTGATGAACCTCAGTTTATGTCGTGGTGGGGGCCTGCGCTCGAAAAGGAACTAAAGACCCGCGGCGATGACTTGGGTGAACTCCTTACTGCTGTCAAGTTCCGCCTTGCCGACCCAGAGGCTCAGGCACGCGCGGTCTATCGCTACCACGATGCTCGTGCCGAAACATGGGGGCGCACGATGTACGGGCGGCAGAGCGACTGGTGCCGTAGGCACGGAGTCTATTCCAGCGGCCATTTTGAGGAGCACGGTCATAGATATTATGCGCCGTCGAAGGGTGGCGGAAATGTCATGCAGCAGATGAAATACGTGGATGTGCCAGGCGTTGATCTCGTCATGGATCAATACTACCCGCATGATAGGCAGATACCAGATAAGCAGATCGCGTTCGGGCAGATTCCAAAATACGCGTCGTCCGCCGCGCACATCTATAATCGGCACGGGGGACTGAACTGGTGTGAGATTTTCGGCGGTTATGGTCAGAAGCTCACCTATCCACAGATGAAGTGGCTATGCGATGAGCATCAATACCAAGGATGTCACTACCTGATTCCGCACTCGTTCAACCCCAAGTCACCGGACGACGATGACTTCCCGCCCTATTTCTACAACGGCGGTTGCGAGCCGAGGTTTCCACTCTTCCGTGTGTGGGCGGACTACAACAACCGGTGCGCGCTTCTTCTTTCTGGTGGCGAACATGTCTGCCAGATTGCGCAGTGCGTTCCCGGAATAAGTTTTCATGTTGGCAAGACGATTCGTCCCGAAATGTTTTCATTCGCAATTCAGGATGCGCAACTCGATAGTGACTGGATTGGATACGACGCGGTGAAGTCGGCGCGGATCGAAACGAACCCGCGCACGGGTCGCCCCGCACTCCGTACGCAAAACGGAAAGGAATACTACGACATTCTTTCTCTCCCTGCCACCGAATACGTGCCGTTTGCGGTCCTCGAAAAGGCTCTTGCGTTTGCAAAGTCCGGCGGCGTGGTGGTCGGCTATGGCATCAAGCCGTGCAATACCCCGACGCGCAGCAGATCGGCCAACGACGTGAAGCGCATGGTCGACGCGATCTTCGCGCAGCCCACGTCGCTGTTCCTCGATGGCGAGCCGAACGGTGCGCAGCTTCGTGCCGCGCTGGGCAAAAGCTATCCCGGCACGGACAAGCCGCTTGCGTTGCGCGACTTCGATTTCCCAGGACTTGCCGAGGGAGGCGGACGGATGCTCGCCGTTAACCACTACGTGAAGGACGGCGCGGAGACGTTGTTCATCGCGAATCAGGACTTCGCCCGCCGCCGCGACATTGCGCTCTGCGCGAAGTGGCCAGTCGCGAAGGCCGAGCTGTGGGATCCAATGCAGGGCACGGTGGAAACGCCTGTGGTCGAGAACGGACTTGTCAAACTCTCGCTCGAGCCTTCGCAGGCCGTGTTCCTCGTGTGGCCAGCTGCGGGAAGCGGCACTCATGCCGCTTCACCTGCCCTGACTCTCCCGCGCGTCGAGATGCCGGAAGGGCAGGTGATTCCCGTGGAGGCGAAGGAAACCGTTACGCCAATGGTGGCGGGGGGCACGAACGGACCGACCGCCCTGTCGCTGGACGGCGCACGGTGGATATGGCATCCGGTCAATCCGAGAGCAGAAGGCAAAGTGACGTTCCGCGCCCGCATCGACGCGCCGGAGATGCAGGAGGCGACAATCACGTTCTCCTGCGACAACGCGGCAGTCGTCCGTGTGAACGGTGAGATCATCGCGGAGCAGAAATCCGGCGACGCGTCTCGCTACGACGGATGGCGCATGCCGACTACCGCGACGTTCACGCTGAAGTCCGGAACAAACGATATCGAGGTGCTGGCGGAGAATGCGTTACCCGGTCTGGCCGGATTCGTGGCCGCGATCAAGTGGCCGGCGGGTGTCCTGCTCACGGACGGAGAAGCCTGGCGGGTTGCCCGCTCCGGCGAGGCGTTCGTAAAGCCGTTCGATGTGGTCGACTTTGGACGGGGGGCGTGGGGAAGACTTGAGACCCCTATGCGCGTGACGCGCAGTCCGTTCAGCGAGAGCGTGGCGACGACGTGCGCATTCACGCTGCCGGAAATCAAGGCGGGCGAGCGCGTCTATTTCGTCTGCGACGGCACGGAAGGCGAAAGTTCCGCCGCCGTGACGGTGAACGGTGTGTTCGCGGGCGGTTTCATCGGAGCTCCATTCAGGCTTGACATTACACATTTCGTGAAGGCTGGTTCAAACGCGCTTGAAACAAAGCCGTTCCGTATCAAGAGTCCACGTATCGTCGTTAGAAACACTTTTTGAGTCCGAAATAAACATCCAAACCATCCATCAGAAAGGATCGAACAAGATGAAAAAACTGCTCATGATGATAGGCGCGG
>DFGM01000033.1:0-3418 GCA_002371755.1 Verrucomicrobia bacterium UBA3750
CCTGCGAAAATATGATAGTCTGTCCCCCTTGCGAGGTTCTATGCGATATGCTATAATGTAGGCGTAATAGCGAGAGGAGAAACAATTGGTTGTGACAAGGGTATGCTTATCTCGGTAAGGTGAGGCGTAGGCGATGACGAGACCGATTTGGGTTATTGTCGCGTTATTGGCGCTTGCGGCGCATGTCTGCAATGGAGACAGCCCCGCAACCCCCTATGGTGTATGTTCGCATATTTCATTAGGGGGCTACGCAATGCGCGACGAATCGTGCAAATGGATTGCGGCGACTGGCATAGGACGCTTGCGCACCGACTTTCTCTGGCGTGAATGTCAGAAGGAACGCGGTGCGCCGTTTGACTTTTCAAAGTATGATGCGGTCGTGGCATCTGCCGAAAGGACGAATGTGCAAGTTCTCCCGATTGTGTATGGCACCCCGAAATGGGCGCGGCCGGTCTATCGGCATCTTGGCGAGTTTGGCCTCTGGGTAGAAGCTCTTACGCGGCGGTACGGCAATCGTCTGCCGGAGATAGAGGTTTGGAACGAGCCTAACCTTGAACAGTTCTGGGGCGAGACGCCCAACCCGACAAACTATCTGGCGGTTCTCAAGACTGCGTATGCCGCGGCAAAGCGTGGAAACCCAGATGTGCGCGTACTTTTCGGCGGCACGTCTGGCGTTCCGATTGGTTTCATCGAAGAAGTGTATCGCCTTGGCGGGGCAAGGCACTTCGATGCAATGAATGTGCATCCATACAGCCATCCTCATGCGCCGGAAGGGTCGCTGGATGTCAAGTTGGAGGAGCTGAAAGCGTTGATGGCGAAATATGATGACGCAGACAAGCCCATCGTCATAACCGAGCATGGCTGGCCGACGCATGAGAACCGCGTGGATGGAGCCGTTCTGCGCACGGGACTTGCGATGGCGCGTCCGCAGAAAAAGACGTGGAATGTCGTGTATGCGGTGACAAGTTCCGATTCGGACGGACATCCCTCGCGAACTGTTGCCGCCGCCATTGAAAATGTTCTGCCGCCTGGTTCGCGCATTGAACCATGTTTTGGTTCGCGACTTCGCGAACGACTTGCGCAAGGAGACGTAGATGCAGTCGTTTACCCGTTCGACGAGACTTTCCCTGTCGATACGTTTGATGCTGTGTATGAGTTCGTGAAAGCCGGCGGAACGCTTGTGGATTGTGGCGGCATGCCGATGTGGCATGCATGCCGCGAGAAGTCGCCGGGGGTTTTTCAGAGAGACGCGATGGTTGGTTGCGCGGCTCTGCGTCGTCGCTTGCGCATACATGCCACGGCGTATTGGTGGAACGCAAATCTACCAGAGAAGGGCCGGGCGTTCCCCACTGCGGCGGCGAAGTCTGCAGGCTATCGTGGCGATCCGGCGGGCGACTGGGTTGCGCGTTTCCAGACGCCTGAACTGTTGAAACCTGGCGATGAATGGTTGCCCATCCTGACGTTGAAGGACAAGGCGGAGCATGAGGCTGTCGGCGCGAGCGTGATGCGCTTCAACAGCGACATGAAAGGTTGCGTTGTCGTGTCTGGCGTAATGACGAAAGGCGCAGTTGCCGCAAGCGATGAAACCACACAGGCTCGTTATCTGGTGCGTTCGTTGGCAATCAGTCTTGCCGAGGGTGTCGAAAGCTATTACTGGTATGAAATGCGCTCGCCGGAGACAGACCCCACGTACAGCGAAGATCACTTTGGAATAATGCATGCCAACCTTACGCCAAAGCCGGGATGGGGCGCCTACCGTAATTTCATACTTCAGCGGCCCAATGGCTCCGTGCAGAAGGCGGGAGTATGGCATGACGATTTGCGCAAGACATTCTACCCGCAGTGGACACGGCCTGACGGGATGCGGGCCGGTGTCATCTGGCAAATCGGCTCTGCGGAGCGTAAGGTATGTGCTTTCGATTCGAGCGATATGCGGTTTACGGACTACACGGGCAAGGTGGTCAAGCCCTTGTCAACCGGGAATGGCTCGTATGCGCTCTTCGTCGATGAGTCACCTTTGTTTTTCGTCGGTGGACATTTGACGGAGATACCAGAGAGTGTCGGACGATAATGCATTTGTTATGCTACAACCCGACTTTGATAGTTTGATTTTAATGCCTGCTTTGTCTACTTGCGCTTGAAAGATACTCTATCAGAAGTGGAAATTTAGGCTAGAAGAGGTAATCGTTCAGCGTAAATTTCGTCGCCCGTCACGGGGCGCTTTGAGATTCGCCACCGAGTGCTTTGAGATTCGCTACCGAGCGTTTTGAGTTTTGGCGCAGAGCAGTCTTGTTGGCACCGAGGCACTTGACCAATGCCACGGCGAAATCCGTCGGGTCCTCCACGTGCGTCCGCACGATGTTGAAGCCTCGCTCGAAGCCGCTCCCTCCGCCGTCGAATATGCTTGTCGCAAGCTCGTCCGAGAAGCCCGTTTATTATTACTTTTATCGTACTTTTACTTCACTTTTAATTATCATACTTTCATATTACTTTTGTCGCACTTTCATGTTACTATCGGCTTGGGATGAAGCCTTCTTGCTGCGGCGCGGCGGATATGGCGCGGATTATGGAGTGTCGTCCGAGACGGAGGAGGAGAGGATGGCGGCGATTTCGGATTCGGGGAGGGAGAAGCGGGTGCGCGCGGCGGCGAACGCTGCGATGAGTTTCATCTTGTCCATGGTGAGGTTCCTTTCTCGTTTGGGGGTTGTGTGTTTCGATTAGATGGAAGCTCCTACCAGTCCGCCTATCAAGCCGCCAAGGAGAGACGCTCCGATTTCGCACCAGTCCTCCGTGTGCAGGGTGTTGTTGTGGTGGTGATGGTGGTGCTTCGGTTCGTGGTGGGGACGGGCGGGCGATGGATTGTGGCGGCGGGCGACTTCGTGCTTCGGCTCGTGCCTTGCGGGTGCTGCATGTTGTGCATTGCCGCGAACGGGAGTCTTTGCGACCTGATGCGAGGGTGCGGGTTTCGCCTTTGCAGCCTTGGGTGCTTCTGCCCTCATCGCAGCCGGCGCTTTGCCGCCTTTGGGTGCGTTGTGCTTCGGAGCGGCCATTGCCGTGCCGCAAAGTGTGCCGCAGACCGCGAGAGCCAGTATCATCTTCTGTATTGCCTTGTTCATTGTCGTGTTCCTTTCAACTTCAGCGCAAGCCCATTCTCGCGCTTGCAAAAAGTAAGGACGCTTCAACGGAAGTTTCTGACAAAATTCTGGAATTGACGGAAATATTCGACATGCGCCCAATTTCTGCAATATAGTAAAACTGTCGGCTATCGCAGAAAGCCTTAATTTGGTATAATATAGCGCACCGCGCACAACATAAACCATGACAGAAGAGCAGGCAAAACTGGTCGGACGGACGTTCCGGCATTTCAAAGGCAATCTCTACCGCCTTGAGGGCTTCGCAAAGGACTCCGAGACGCTGG
>DFGM01000033.1:3455-8993 GCA_002371755.1 Verrucomicrobia bacterium UBA3750
ACTCCGAGACGCTGGAGGAGATGGTTGTATACCGCGCGCTCTACGGCGAGGGCGGTCTCTGGGTTCGTCCCGCAAAGATGTTCTTCGAGGCCGTAGAGCGGGATGGAAAGACGATGAAACGATTTGAACTTGTGGAGGATGGAGGGCAAGCATGACACTTGAAAGCACAATTGCGGGTTCATGGTGTCCCGGCTCGGCATCCGAAATCAGAGATGTCGTCGAAACGTGGGAACGTTCGTCCGTCTGCACCGGCGCAACGCCTGATCAACATCCCAACGTCCTCGTCCTTCCCCATGCAGGCTGGGGGTATTCCGGCGAAACGGCTTGGTCGGCGGTCCGTGCCGTTCGCGGCGCAAGATTCCGCCGCGTAGTCGTCCTCGCGCCAAGCCACCGTGCGTGGATGGAAAACCGCCTCGTCGCGCCGGAAGCGGATGCCGTCGCAACGCCGCTCGGCAGGATCGAGATTGACCGCGACTGGCTCGACCGCCTTTCACTTCTTGCACCCGTAACCAAAAACGACCGCATCCACCGAGGCGAGCACGCGGCGCAGATCGAGTATCCGCTTCTCCAGACGGCACTCGACTGTCCGTTCAAAATCGTCCCGCTCGTCATGGGCGGTTTCGGCGCAGACCAGATGGGGATATGCGTTCGCGCCCTCTCCAGCCTTATGGACGGCGAAACGCTGCTCGTCGTCTCGTCAGACTTCACGCACTACGGCAATGACTTCTCGTATGCGCCGTTCGGAACAGATGGCGGTGAAGACGTGCGGGAAAAGATCGCCGCACTGGACGCCGAGGCGCTGTCCTTCATCGCGAAGTGCGATGCCGACGGCTTTGCGATGTTCATAAAGCGCACAGGCGCGACCATCTGCGGACATGTCCCCATCGAGATGGCGCTCCGCGCCTTTCCCGCCGGGTCGTCGGTTTCGCTGGTCTGCTATGCGACTTCGGGTGATCAAGACCGCGATTTCAGAAGGTTCGTGTGCTATGCGGCGGCGGCGGGACGCATAGAATGGCCAGGCGAGACGGATGCCGTGCTCGATGCGGATGCGCGGAAGTTTCTTCTTCGCGTCGCCCGCGCGTCGATGGAAGCGGCGGTCAGGGGCGGCGCCATGCGTTCGCCGCGGCAGGAACTTGCGGTCGACGCGCCGAAATCGACGCTTGCCAAGATGGGTGCGTTCGTCACGCTGAACGACAAGATCACGGGAGCGCTGCGCGGCTGCATCGGGGAGATTCTGCCGATGCGCCCGCTCGTGGAGGCCGTCGCCGCGCGTGCGGTCGATGCCGCGCTGCATGATCCGCGCTTCCCGCACGTGTCGGAACGCGAACTCTCGTCGCTTCGCGTCGAAGTCTCCGCGCTGACGCCGCCAAGGCGGGTCGTTTCGTGGCGTGAAATCGTGCTTGGACGCGACGGCATGACGCTCGAAAAGAATGGACGCTTCGCCGTGTTTCTGCCGCAGGTCGCGCCGGAGCAGGGCTGGGATTTGCCGACCACGCTTTCCTGCCTCTCGCAGAAGGCCGGCCTTGCGTCCGACGCCTGGCGCGACGGTGCGACGTTCGAGACATTCCAGGTCGAGGTGTTTCATGAGTGACGCGGCAAGAGCAGTGTGCACGACATGCCCTCACCATTGCCGGCTCGCCGAAGGCGAGAAGGGGTTCTGCCGCGCACGCGAAGCAAAGGGCGGCTCGGTAGTGTGCACGAATTACGGACGCATCACGTCGCTCGCCCTCGACCCGATCGAAAAGAAGCCTATCGCGTTTTTCAAGCCGGGAAGCAAAGTTCTCTCCATAGGCAGCTACGGATGCAACATGCGCTGTCCGTTCTGCCAGAACGACGCCATCTCGCAGTGCGGAGAAGGTGAGGCCGCGTTTCAGACGGCGACGCCGGCGGAACTTGCCGATGCGGCGTTGCGGCTGAAGGTCGAACGTGGGAACATCGGTCTCGCCTACACATACAACGAGCCGCTTGTCGGGTGGGAGTTCGTGCGCGACTGCGCCCGCGAAGTCCGGGCGAGAGGAATGGCGAACATCCTTGTCTCCAACGGCTGCGCGGAGGCGAACGTCGTAGAGGAAATCGCGCCGCTCATCGACGCGGCGAACATTGATATGAAAGGCCCGTCGCAGGAGTTCTATGACTGGGCGGGCGGCGATTTCGCGGCAGCCTGCGAAACAATTCGGATCCTTCATTCGGCGGGCTGCCATGTCGAGGTGACGACGCTCGTCGTTCCGGGGCGGAATGACACCGACGCCGACATCGACGCGATCGCCGCTTTCATCGCCTCTGTCTCGCCGGACATCCCATTGCACGTCACGCGCTTCTTCCCCCGCTGGCACATGGCGGACGCACAGCCGACGCCTGTCGCGACCGTTCGCCGCCTCGCCGATGTCGCAAGGCACAAGCTTCACTATGTGTTTACGGGAAATTGCTGAAAGGTTTACGACGTGAAAATAAAGTAGCTCAAGGCGATATAACAAAACTCTCGACGGTGCGCACCGCTCGATATTCTCCGCTGTAGCGAACTGCCAAAAGCAGAATGTAGGAACCTTCCTCGATGTAGTGAACGGCAGCGTCTAATTCGTCGATAAATGTCGGGCGGATATCAGGAGTGTTATTTTACTTCTGCATCAGCGGTTTGCCGGCGTTCCAGGCCTGGCCGACTTTTTCACCGGTGACGTAGTAGCCGCTCTGGAATTGGTCGAAGATGAGCGCGTTGAGCTTCGCCGGATCGACCTTGCCGTTGTCGGACAACATGGCCTCGTCCGCAACCACATTGGCAATCTTCCCGACGATGCAGTACATTGTCTCGGTCGAGACAACCTCTGCAAGTTCGCACTCCATCGTGACGGGGAACTCGTCGATCACCGGTGCGTTGACGCGCTGCGACTTCGTGGCCGTGTAGCCTGTGCGCTCGAACTTGTCGGGCGTCTTGTTGCCCGCGGCAATGCCGAAGAAGTCAGCGACGTCCATGTGCGCCATGTCCGCGATGGCGACGGTGAATGCCTTTGTCTCGAGGATATGCTTCGTCGTCTTGTGTCCCTCGCTGATGAATAGCGCAATCTTGTCCATGTCGCAGATCATGCCCCATGCAGCGTTCATCGCGTTCATTTTGCCGTCCTTGTCGTACGCGGCGACGATGAGAACGGGCATTGGATACACGGCGGGGACTACGCTCAAATCTTTCTTTGTCATTTTGAGTTTCCTTTTGTTGGTTTTTCTTTGTTGGTTGAATATGCGGTTGATCCATTCAACGACGTCGTTTTCTGTATGGCGGACATTGACGCCGAGGCCCATGCGGCGCTCGATCTGGTTTGAGCCGCGTACGGCAAGTTCGTCCAAGACCTTTGCTTTGGGGCACGCTTGGCGAACTCGGCAGACATCCGCCATTCTGCCGCCTCTGCAAGAAGTCTTGCGAGGGCGAGGCGATGAAAACGCCGGCGGCGGGGGGCCGTCGGCGTCGAGACGCATTTGTCTTCCCTACCAGCGCCAGCCGCGTCTTGGCGGCGGAGGAGGCGGAGGTGGGGGTGGAGGCGGTGGTATTCCCCAGTGATGCGGGGGCGGTGGAGGTGGCGGAGGCATCCGCCATCCGTGGCGGTGGTGATGGTGGCGCTCGATGTTGCCACCTGGGATGTGGCCTCCCGGCTGCGCCATTGCGACG
The DNA here is from genome assembly GCA_002371755.1 of Verrucomicrobia bacterium UBA3750. Taxonomy (GTDB): domain Bacteria; phylum Verrucomicrobiota; class Kiritimatiellia; order RFP12; family UBA1067; genus UBA1067. The sequence goes on from DFGM01000033.1 coordinate 7,111, forward strand.
CCTGCGAATGCTACTGCGGCGAAGGCCGCGATGAGTTTCATCTTGTCCATGGTGAGGTTCCTTTCTTCGCTTGAGATTATTATATGTTTGTGGTTAGATCGAAGCGCCGATCAGACCGCCTACAAGACCGCCGAGGAGAGACGCTCCGATTTCGCACCAGTCCTCCGTGTGGAGCGTGTGATTGTGGTTGTGATGGTGCTTAGGGGCGTGATGCCTTGCCGGAGACGGCGGAGGCGGGGCGTGGCGTACAATCTCGTGCCTCGGCACATGGTGCCTTGCGGGTGCTGCATGTTGTGCATTGCCGCGAACGTGAGTCTTTGCGACCTGATGCGAGGGTGCGGGTTTCGCCTTTGCAACCTTGGGTGCTTCTGCCCTCATCGCAGCCGGCGCTTTGCCGCCTTTGGGTGCGTTGTGCTTCGGAGCGGCCATTGCCGTGCCGCAAAGTGTGCCGCAGACCGCGAGAGCCAGTATCATCTTCTGTATTGCCTTGTTCATTGTCGTGTTCCTTTCAACTTCAGCGCAAGCCTATTCTCGCGCTTACATTGGGTTAGGACGGTTCAATGAAACTTTCTGACAAAATTCTTGGGAATGGGAATGGGGGATGAGGAAACTATGCGCGGTGGAGGGTGAAGTGGCTTTTACGCGATGTGATGAGACCGAGATTGGACAGCCGACTTATTTCCGCAGAAAGTGCGCTTCGCTCGACGCAGAGGAAGTCCGCGAGCTGCTGGCGATTGAATGGAATGTCGAATTCGTCAGTGCATTTTTGCTGTGCGATAAAACGCAGGTAGGCCATCAGCCTGTCTTGTGTGGTCCGGTAGGAGAGAATCTCGATCTTGCGGTTCAGATCTATCGTCTTTGCGGCGAGCGTCTTCATCAGGTTGCAGACGAGCCGCGCGTGGAAAGCGCAGGCGTTCTCGCACGGCATGACGATGCGGGCGGCTGCGAGCAACAGGACCACGCTATCCTCGTTAGCCTCCACGTCAACGCCGATTTTGTCCGCGCCCGACAACGCCTGCGCGGCTGCGACGACTTCCGGCGCTTTTATCAGCTTGATCAGCGTCCGCCTGCCGTCTGTATCGCATGTCGAGACAGTAAGCGAACCAGAAAGGACTATGCCGAAACGGTCTGCCTTTCCGCCCGTGCGCATCAGCGGTTCGCCTTTCGCAAGACGTACACGCCGTGCGCCAAGGCACGAGAAGAGCGCAGAAAGATTGTTTATCCCGATTCCGTTGAAGAGCGGCGACCGCTTGGCCAGCGTCGCAAGATATGTGCTTTCCTGTTGCATGGCGGATAGTATATCATAATTTTATGAAATGTTGGAGCGTCAACATATTTCACAAGCCGGTTTTGATATAATACGCACCGTCAACAGGAAACGGAGGCAAAAGACATGAAAAGAAAGATTGTCGAGATTGACGAGGCGAAGTGCAACGGATGCGGGTTGTGCGCGAACGCCTGCCATGAGGGTGCGATTGCGATGGTGGGCGGCAAGGCAAAACTCGTCAAGGACGACTACTGCGACGGCATGGGCGACTGCCTGCCGGAGTGTCCTGCCGGTGCGATCAAAATCGTCGAGCGCGAGGCCGCCGCATACGACGAAAAGGCCGTGCAGGAGCGAAAGATGGCGAAGATGCAGGAACAGATGAAGTCCGACGGAATGGCGCTGCACCCGGAGGGGCATACTCCGCCACCAGGCGGCTGCCCAGGCAAGGCGATGCGCCAGTTCAATCGCGAATCGTCGCCTCGACCGGTCCAAGAGGCCGACTCACAACTCACAACTCCGAGCTCACAACTTTCACAGTGGCCCTGCCAAATACGGCTTGTTCCTGTGAGCGCGCCGTTCTTCAAGGGCGCGAAGCTGCTCATCGCCGCCGACTGCA
>DFGM01000033.1:9057-9462 GCA_002371755.1 Verrucomicrobia bacterium UBA3750
GCACGGCCTACGCCTACGCGAACTTTCATCAGGAGTTCATGCGCGGCAAGGTGACGATTGTTGGCTGTCCAAAGCTCGATCCCGTGGACTACTCGGAGAAGCTGACGGAGATCCTACGCGAGAACGACATCAAGTCCGTCACCATCGTGCGCATGGAGGTGCCATGCTGCGGTGGGCTTGAAATGGCCGCGAAGAAGGCGCTTCAGGCAAGCGGCAAGTTCATCCCGTGGCAGGTTGTCACTCTCTCGCTCGATGGGCGGATTATAGAGTAGGGAATCCTACTACATGGCCATTGAAGGAGTGTCAATAGCGTAAAGGTGCAGACATTTTTCGCTTGTTTTCGGCACAATAGCCGCATTTGTGGTATAATATACGGCGTCCAAGGGGAAAACTTTGCGCCCAGAC
>DFGM01000117.1:0-40060 GCA_002371755.1 Verrucomicrobia bacterium UBA3750
GTAGGGCGGCGAGACCCCTCGCCGCCGCATGCCCACACCGATACGACGCGGCGGGCAGGGGGCTTGAGGGTGGGGGTGCTACTGGACGGAGCGGGGGTGCTTTTGGTATAATATGTGGCTACCGGGGCGAACGCGCGAAATGTGCGCAGGGAGCCGCCGGCAGCCCGCCGGGAGCCGGAAGCTTCGAGGCGGGAAATGAAAGGAAAGAAACAGACATGAGCGGAAATACGTCCGTGATGGAAGAAACGATAAGCGGCGCAATCGTGCGCCGCTATTTCGAGAAACTGCAGGATAACCTTGCGATAGACGTCGCAATAGTCGGGGCGGGTCCGAGCGGACTCGTGGCGGCGCACGACCTCGCCAAGGCCGGGCTCAAAGTGGCGGTGTATGAATCCAAACTCGCGCCCGGTGGCGGCACATGGGGCGGCGGCATGCTCTTCAACGAAGTGACCGTGCAGAACGATGCGGCCGAAATCCTCCACGAGTTCGGCATCTCCACGAAGCCTTATGACGAGAAGTATCATACCGTCGATTCGGTAGAGATGGCGTCCGGCCTCATATTCGGTGCGCGCAAGGCGGGTGCGGTCATATTCAACACGGTAAAGGTGGAAGATATCGTCATGCACAATGGCGTGGTCTCTGGCGTGGTAATCAACTGGAATCCCGTCGCCAGGCTTGAAATGCATGTCGATCCCATCGTGGTGACGAGCCGTGCGCTCATCGACGGCACCGGCCATCCGAGCGAAATCATCAACAAGGCGGTCAACAAGGCCGGGGTGAAGATTGATTCGCCCACTGGCGGCATCCTCGGCGAAAAGCCCATGTGGATGGAAGACGGCGAGCGCACCACCGTGGAGAACACGAAGAGGCTCTATCCCGGTCTTTATGCTTCTGGCATGGCGGCCAACAATGCCCAAGGCGGCTTCAGGATGGGTCCGATATTCGGCGGGATGCTGAAGTCGGGGCGCAAGATTGCGGAGATAGTGAAGGCCGACCTCGCGAAATGACGGATTTCGGCTTCTATCTTGTGATGACCTCGCCGAAGGCGGGGTATGTGCGGTGTGCCGAGGCGGCGGTGAAGGCCGGCGTCGGCATGCTGCAGCTCAGGATGAAGCACGCCGCGCGCGAGGAAGTTCTCGCCGTGGCGCGCGAAGTTCGTGCCGTCACGCGCGGCTCCCGCACTTTGTTTATCGTGAACGACGATCCATCCGTCGCGGCGGAATGCGGCGCGGATGGCGTCCATGTGGGGCAAAGCGACATGGCGGTGGCCGAAGTGCGTTCGCGTTGGCCGGAGATCGGCGTTGTCGGGCTTTCCACGCACTCGCTGGAGCAGGCTCGCAACGCGATTGGAGCCAAGCCCGACTATATTGGCGTCGGTCCCGTCTGGGCCACGCCCACGAAAGATATTCCCGATCCCACGCTCGGCGTGGCGACTGCGGCGGGAATGGCGCATCTTGTTCCTTTTCCGGCCGTGGCGATAGGCGGGATAACGGATGACGGACGCATCTGCGAGCTCGTGCGCGCAGGCCTCAAGAACTTTGCCGTAGTCAGGTCTGTCTGCCAGGCAGAAGACCCCTATTCGGCAATCCGCCACATCCAGGAAGTTGCGGCAGATGCCGGCAGATGACATATTCGCGCGCTCCGGGCAGCTGCTGGGCGAAACGGCGCTTGGCAGGCTCAAGCGTTCCCGCGTGGCGGTGTTCGGTCTGGGTGGCGTAGGCGGCTGGTGCGCCGAGGCGCTTGTGCGCACTGGCGTGGGTCACCTCATGCTGGTCGATTCCGACTGCGTGGAGGCGACAAACGTCAACCGTCAGGTGATGGCCACATCACTTACGGTTGGCGAGGCGAAGGCGTCTCTGCTCGCGAAGCGTCTTGCCGAAATCAATCCTGCGATTTCTTTGGATGTCAGGAACGAGCGCTATACGCCGGAAAACGCGGCGGCATTCGGCCTTGAAAGCTACGATGTGGCGATAGACGCTATAGATTCGCTCGAGTCGAAAGTGCATCTTGCGCGGCATGCGCTCGCGATACCCGCTCTTGCGTTCTTTTCTTCCATGGGGGCGGCGTGCAGGCGGGATGTCTTTGCCATGCGCAAAAGCGTGTTCCGGAAGGTGGAGGGGGATGGACTTGCGCGGGCGATGAGGCGGCGTTTCAGGGAGTCTGGCGGCATCCCCGAACGAGACTTCATGTGCGTCTGGAGCACGGAACGCCCCGCAGCCATGCAGGGCAAAGGCTCGATCATGCCCGTGACGGCGGCGTTCGGCATGGCGCTCGCCGCTCTCGCGATAGAGTCTATATGCGCCGCCCCTGAACCACTTTCCCATATATAATGGATAATAAGACGGCCGATATAATCGCAGCAGGCGAAAGCCGTGCGCGCAGTTTGGACGAAGAGAGCCTCGCATGGCTTCTTTCGCTGGAAGATTCCAGCGATGGGGAAAATGAGCTTTTCGAGGCGGCCTATCGCGTAAAGTGCGCAGTCATCGGCAAGAAAGTCTCTATCCGCGCACTTATCGAGGCGGGGAATGCGTGTGCAAAGGATTGCCGCTACTGCGGCATACGCAAGTCGAATGCGCGAATAGAGCGCTATACGATGAGCGCGGAGGAAATCTATTTGGCGGCAGTGGCGGCAAAGGAGGCAGGCTACGCCTCCATCGTGATACAGGCGGGCGAAATCGAATCTCCCGCCCATACTGCCAAGATAGAGGAGGCGTTGAAGGCGGTTTCGGCGCTTGATATGGGAGTGACCTTGTCATTGGGCGAGCAGGAGGAAGAAGTCTACCGTCGCTGGCGTGAAGCCGGGGCGACGCGTTATCTCCTGCGCATAGAGACTTCCGACCCCCGGCTCTATGCCCGCCTTCACCCTGCGGACCACAGCTGGCAACGCAGAGCCGGGTGTCTCGGCATCCTTTCGCGCCTTGGATACCAGGTTGGGACGGGCGTGATGTGCGCCTTGCCGGGGCAGGACGCGCACAGCCTCGCGCGCGACATCCTCTTTTACGTGAAAGCCGATGCCGACATGATTGGCATGGGACCCTACATCCCGCATCACGACGCACCCGTTCCAGAGGCTCCGGCGTTTTCTCCGGACGCTCGGCTCCATCTTGCCTTGCGCATGATCGCGGCGACGCGTCTAATGCTGCATGACGTCAACATCGCTTCTACCACCGCCTTGGAGGCTCTTTCGCCGGACGGCAGAGAGCGAGGCATATTGGCCGGGGCGAACGTCATCATGCCGAATATAACCGATTCTGCTTCCTCAAGCAAATACCGGCTCTACGACGGCAAACCCTTCAGCAAGGGGGCCGCCGGTGCGGCGGAATCGCTCAAATGCATCGCCCGGCGTTTCGCGCGCCTCGGCGAAAAAGTGCTCTTCAATGAAAGAGGGGATAGTCTGCATTATGCAAAGAAAAGCGGCAGTAATCAATGATTTTTCGTCCTACGGCAGATGCTCGCTCGCTGTTGCCATACCCGTGCTCGCGGCGATGAAGGTGCAGTGCTGCGCAGTGCCCACCGCCATTTTCACAAACCACACAGGCTTCCCTTCGTACTCCTGGACCGATTACACCGCCCATATGGACGATTATATCCGCGAGTGGCTGAAGCTGGGGCTTTCTTTCGACGCGGTCCAAAGCGGCTTTCTCGGTTCAAAGGCGCAGATTGACTTCGTCTTCAGGTTCCTCAAGGCGTTTCGCAGCCCTGGCACGATTGTGGCCGTAGACCCCGTCATGGGAGACTACGGCAGGCTCTATTCCACATACGACCGCGAACTTGCCGAAGGAATGCGCAGGCTGCTCGACGTGGCCGACATCCTCACGCCCAATCTCACCGAAGCGTGCGTGCTCGCCGGTTGCGACTACGACCCGGAAATCTCCGATGCCGGGCTTCTTGCTCTCGCCAAGACGATATCCGAGCCAAACGGCGCCAAGGTGGTCATCACCGGCATGCAGCGCGATGGGTCGCTACTCAACTTCGCCTACGAAAGAGGAAAAGCGCCTTTCGTCCACTGCGAAAGCAAGATCGGAGAAGATCGCAGCGGCACGGGCGATGTGTTTTCTTCGGTGATTCTGGGCGATGCCATAAACGGGGTCGACTTCGCCGAAAGCGTTGCGAAGGCGAGCCGTTTCGTGGCATCGGCAGTGCGCAAATCGGAAGAATTGGGAGTCGGCCACAAGGAGGGACTCGCGATAGAAGAGGTGCTGGGCGAGCTTATCGCATGACGCCCGAAGCCTTGCCGTCACTTCTTCTTGGGGCTGGAACAGTATTGGGCGATGGGGCAGCCGTCGCACTTGGGGCGCACCGGGTCGCAACGCGTCTGCCCGAAGGAGACCAGGTGCGAGTTCCACGTCTTCCAGTATCGGCGAGGCAGAATCTTGCGTAGCGCCATTTCCGTCTCGAATGGCGACTTCGTCTTTACGAGTCCCAGCCAGTTGCAAATCCTGTGCACATGCACATCGACGCAAATCGCCGGCAGGTTGAAGCCTACGGCCACCGTCAGATTCGCGGTTTTGCGTCCCACACCCGGCAATTCGCACAGCTCTTCGACGGTTTTGGGCAGCCTCCCGTTGAATTTCTCCTCCAGTGCGCCCGGCAGAGCCTTCAGGTGGCGAGCTTTATCCCGGTAGAAGCCAACGGGATAGATTAGCTCTGCAATTTCACTTTCCGAAAGCCGCTCCAAGTCTTCCGGGGCGAATATCGCACCTTTGGCTTTTGCGAAAAGCCGTTTGACCGCACCCGCCGTGCAGGCGTCCTTGGTGCGCGCCGAGAGTATGGTGCCTACCAAGACGGAGAACGGATCGTGGGTATGAGCCTCTATCAATTCTATTATAGGGGCTTTATGCGCCTTGAATTCCTTCTTCAGCGCCTTGACTATGGCGGGGATGTCTGCTATTTGCGCGCTCATGGTGCATAGTATAACAAAATTTGGTATAATATGCACCAACTATTCGCCGTCAAGAAAGGGCAAGGAAAAGAGATGTCACAAGAATGGAACATAAAATCGCGCGCGCACGTCTGTTCGATATGTGGACAGGCGCTGGAAGACCGTTCCGCGGTGACGAGTGCGCTCAGGGAACAGCCGGGCGGATATGAACGTTTCGACAGCCATCAGGCGTGCTGGAAGGCGCAAGTGCGAGATTGGGAGCCGTTCTCCCAGTGGGACGGCATCTACATGGCCCCCAAGAAAGAGGAAAAGAAGGAAGCACTGAAGAAAGAGGATGCCGGAGAAATCCTTCGCAAGCTCGTGACGCTGGACGACCCGGCGATGAAGAATGTAGTCTATGTGCTCGCGGTGATGCTTGAAAGGTCCAAGATTCTCGTCGAGCGCGATGCCAAAGCGGTGGAAGGCGGCATAAGGAGAGTGTATGAAGACCGCAAGAACGGCGACACGTTCGTCATACTCGACCCGCGCTTGAGGATGGAGAACCTCTCCGAAGTGCAGCAGCAGGTGGTGGCGCTTCTTTCCGGCACAAAGACGCTCGGGGAAGTGGCGGCCGACGAAACCGCCCCGGAGGCGCCGCAGGAAGATGACGCCCAGCATCAGGAGCCGGCGCAAGAAGGCGGGGCAAGTGCTCACTGAGTGTCAAAAAGAGGCGTTGCGAGCCATGGCGGCGGGCGAAATCCTGCCGACGCTCGTGAAAGAAGACGATGGCTGGCATGCTCGCTGGCGCATGACGCGCGCCGATGACAACCCGTGGATAGACGATGCCGTTCGCAGCGCCGCCATCACGCCGTTGACGGCGGATGCGGAGAATCAGCGCCATGCCACCCTCCACGATGCGTGGCTGGCGGCGTTGCGCAGCCGGAATGGACTTATAAACTGGGACGATGCCGAATGTAGGCGTTTTGCCGCCCAGCTCAAGCGCTGGGCGGAGCGCGTGACGGACGAAACGCCAAAGGCGCGTCAAGCGCTTGTCTTCGCGTTTTCGGAGTTGGACGGGGTCTTTGCCGTGGAATGTGCCGCCCCACGCGGCAAGGCGCAGTATCTGGCACTCGGGGAAGCGGCGCGGATATTCGGTCCATTGCGTATGATGCGCAGCGTGCCTGGCGGCGCGCGGCTCCGGGTGGAGCTCTCGCATGATGAGGCGGGCGTGTTTTTGAAGAGCGGGGCGCGAGCTCTCGCGCATGCCGGCTTCGGTGTGGATGGCTGCGCGATTGCGGCTGAAATCACCGCATTCGCCGAACTTGAGGATGCGGCAGAGCCGGCCGCGGGCGGCGCGCGGGAAGAAAAGCCTAGAATGCGCCTCAAGGTGCGTGTGGCGGGCGAAGAGGCGAGCGCGGAAGAGATTCGTTTTCTGCTGGAGCAGGGTTCCTCGCTTGTATTCTTCAGAAACCGCTGGATAGAAGTAGACCGCGATATTCTGCGCCAAGCGTTGAGGGCGCTTGAAAAAGACGGCGGAAAACTTTCCCGCATGGAGGCTGTGGCATTTGCACAGGGAATCGGGGCGGTAGGCTCGCTCGAAATTGCCGAGGCGCGCGCCCACGGCTGGCTCAGGGGACTCTTGAACGAACTTCGCGCCAAGGGCGAATTCACAGGCGGGGACTTCCGCCGCTGGGCGGAGGATTTCGCCGCGCTCGCACCGGGGTTCTCGGGAAAGCTCAGGCCTTATCAGGCCAGAGGCGTCGCGTGGTTGCACTTTTTGACAGACCATGGCTTCGGGGCGCTCTTGGCAGACGATATGGGGCTCGGGAAGACTGTGCAGACTATCGCCTGGATCTGCCTTTCAAAACCGAAGGCCCCGGTGCTTGTGGTCGTGCCGCTTTCGCTTCTCGCGAACTGGAAGCGCGAAATCGCGGTTTTCGCTCCTTCGCTCAAGACGTATGTGCATCATGGGGAGAAGCGCCATGCAGCGAGCGGTTTTGCGCGAGCCACCTTGGGCGCGGACATAGTCCTTACGAGCTATACGCTCTATGTGAAGGACTATTCTCTTATCTCGGAAACGCCTTGGGCGGCGATGGTGCTTGATGAAGCGCAGTCGATAAAAAATGCGGATACGCGACTTGCGCGTGCGGTGAAGGCGTTGGGTGCGCCGAAGCGTCTGGCGCTCACGGGCACGCCGGTGGAAAATTCCGCTTCGGACATCTGGAGCCTCGAAGAATATCTGAACCCGGGTTTCCTGCCGGACAGGAAGTCGTTCCGCGAGCGGTTTGAAAGGCCGCTTTCGGCCGACCCCATGGCTGCGGCGGGGAAGCGTCTTCGCCGTGCGCTAGAGCCGTTCATGCTCCGGCGGCTCAAGACCGATGCCGATATTGCGGCGGAAATCGGCGAGAAGCGCGAAGTCAGAGAGTTTTGCGCACTTTCGCCGAAGGAACGCGCGGCATACGAGGCCGCCTTGGCCGCGTGGCATGCGAGCGAACATTCGCAAGGCGATATCTTTGCGCTTATCAACCGGCTCAAACTCTCGTGCGATGGCATGGTGGTGGCGAAGAAAGGGGAGGTAGATAACGCGCTCGACCCCGAAGGCGGCAAACTCATGCGTCTTTTGGATCTCCTCGAAAGCATATTCGCATCAGGCGAAAGCGCTCTCGTCTTCACGCAATACGCGAAAGTGGGCGAGAGACTCGTCGCGGCGATTGAAGCGAAGTTCGGCGAAAGGCCGCCTTTCATGCACGGGGCTCTCACGGCAAATGCGCGCGAGGAAGAGACGGCGCGGTTCAACGCTCCTGGGGCGCGTGCCTATATCCTTTCTTTAAGGACGGGCGGACTCGGCCTCAATCTCGTCAAGGCAACTCATGTAATCCACTACGACCGCTGGTGGAATCCTGCCGTGGAAGCGCAGGCTACGGACCGCGCACACAGAATCGGGCAGAAGTCCATGGTGCTTGTGCACCTTTTTATCGCCGCGGGCACCATCGAGGAAAATGTGGATGCGATATTGGAAAGGAAGAGCGCCGCCGCGGGGAATCTCGTCACGAGCGGCGAGAAGTTCCTTGCTTCGATGTCTGCCGACGAGTTTGAAAGGACGGTGGCGCTGGAATGAGCAAAAAGAAGAAATACGCACTCCGGCATCCGCTTTACGCCGGGGGTGTGCGATTGCAGGAGACGCGCGCCTCGTCCATCCGCAACTGGTGGGCAAAGCGCTGGAACGAGTCCATAGCCTCCAAGGATCTCGCCGGCAGAGCAGCGAGGGCGCACAATTACGCCATGACGGGGCAGGTGGTCGAAATCTCGCCTGAGCGCGCCGTCGTGCAGGGATTGCGCAAGGAACCCTACCGCGTGAAGCTCGTCTTTCGCAAGCCCGAGGGGGAGGCGAGGGCGAGAATCGTGGCCGCGCTCAAAGCCGAGCCGATGATGGTGTCGAGATTGCTTTCGGGCGATCTTCCGACGGAGGTGGAGGGGCTTTTCAAGGCGGAGGGATTCGACCTCTTCCCCGGCGGGAAGCTGGGCGAGGACGTATACGATGTCACGACTTCGTGCACGTGTCCCGACTACGCGAACCCATGCAAACATTCCCTTGCCGCGCTTATCGTGCTTGGGGAGGAGGTTGCGTGGCGGCCGTGGCGGCTTCTTGAGTTTCGTGGCATAAGCATGGAGGAACTTATCGTATGAAGCAGGAGTTCGAGGTGCTCAGAAGGCTCGGCCCCGTGCCGTATTGGCGCGGCGAACGCAAGTGCATGGATGCGCTGGAGTCGGTCTACCGCGCCGCCCAGGCAAAGGCGAATGCGCTTTTGCACAAGGAGGAAGTTGCCGCCTCGGCACCGAAGAGCGCTTTCACCGTAAGAAGGAAGAAGAGATGAGAATCTCAATCGAAGGAAGTCTGCCGCGCGAACTGGGCCTCACACGCAGCGAAGCGAAAAAGGCCGCCGAAGCATTTGCTGCCTTTTCCTCTGCGCGATGCGGCGAGGTCTTCCGCGAAGTCGCGGTAATCGTGCAGGATGATGAAGCATCCGCCGCCGCGCACGAGGCGATTATGGGAGTCGGTGGCGCCACGGATGTGATCACCCAGCGATACGAGCCGATGCCTCCCGAGCCGGACGGGGTCTATGGAGAACTTTACGTGAATGCCGACCAGGCCATCCGTCTCGCCGCTGTCCATAGATGGGCAAAGCGTGGCTGGGATGCGAAAAAGGAGTTCCTCCTTTATATCGCGCACGGGATGGATCATCTTTCCGGCGAAGATGATGCCACGCCCGAGGGCTACGCCCGCATGCGCCGCCGAGAGCTTTTGTGGTGTTCCAGATGTGCGAGTGCGGCGGCTATCGCCGCTCGCCCTCTCACCAGGAGGGAGAGATTCTCCTCCAATATTGGAGCAAGAGGCATTCATGCTAGCGTTTCTCCCTCCTGATGCGAGGGCGAGCGGCAATAGCCGCCGCACTCTCACACAAAAAGGTCATTTCCGCCGTTTTCACGGGTATGATTACAGCAGGGGCGCTTCACTTTTCCTTACTTTCAATGTGCAGCCGAAGGAGGATATTCTCGGGCACATCGAAGCTCCAGGCGTGTTGGTGCATAATGAATGGGGCAAGCTCGTGGATGCTAAAACCACGGAAATCGCAGCTCGCCATGCGCCTATTCGCCTGATGAGCCATGTGATAATGCCGAATCATGCGCATATGAGAGTATATCTGCCGCCGTGGATGCCCAAGCCTTTAGTTGCACTCGGGGATTTTGTGAGCGCTTTCAAGCGTTCCACTTCGCTTCTTCTGCAACATCGCGGCAGACCTGGCCCACTTTGGGAAGAGCGATATCACGATTTTCTCTGCGTTTCTGCCGAGTCCATGGATGCTTCGGATCGATATATCGCGTACAACCCGGTGAAGCGTTGGCTTCTTGCGGCTCCAGATCGTCCGATGCGGGTGTTCGAGCCCTTATATTCCGGGCGTCTTCCGCCGGAAATATGGTGGGCAGGGGCTGGCAATACCGATATCCTCTCGCCCGAATCCAAAATCGCCTCGTTTCGCATCTCTCGTTCAATTCCAGAGGCGTTGCATGAAACCGTGGTCGCCTGTGCCTTGCGTGCATCGGCTCAGGGGTATGCTATTGCATCTACATTCATTTCGCCGTGCGAAAGGCGGCTTTTTCAGGCCCTTTCCGCCACGCCGGGTGCACGCATCATCAAGGCGGGGCACAAGATGTTGGGCGCGGTTTATCGTCCTCAAGGAGGCGAACCGCCGCTTTTTGCCGAAAGGCGGCTTTTGCTCTTGAGCCGACAGAGCGAACCCGCGAAATCCCGTCGCGCCGGCTGGCTCGACCTGAATGACAACCTCGCCTATCTTTCCGATCGCGCTGTATACGTGCGTTTCGACAATGACCGCCTTCATTGGCTGGATGCATAAAACTTTCTGTATTGTCCTGTTTACATTTATCATCAAACAGGACAAAAATCTCAGAGGCTCTACAATTGTCAATCTTGTTGACCCAACGTAAAGCCTCATCATTGCGCATGCACCGATGCATACGCAGACATCCTCCCCATCCAATGTCACCGCGACAGGTGCAATCGCATTGACATCAATGCCGGGATTGAAAGCAACTTATGGTTTGAACGGGAAGTAAGTCACCATTCTCCTTTAAGGCTTTCAAAAAAGCCTTTGTCTTTGAAGTACACAACCCTGACATCAGAGCCAATCATTTCCTTGATCACTTCATAATCAGGGTTGGCCGTGCTCATATTGTGAACGGCTATCGCAGCAGAAGCCGCAGCTGAAGCGCCGAACGTAGGAATAGCTAGCGCTGCCGCTATAAAACCACGCCCGTTTGTGCGGACGCGGCACTTCATGCCGTTGGCTTCTATAGTTCTTTCGACAATGTCGACTATCGTTCTTTGCTTGCCTGATTTCACATCGACCACCTCGAATGATTTATGCTCGCGAACCAAAGCCTCGATGCGGGATTCCAACTCCTCCCGCTTTAGGCTATAACTTACAAGTGTCAGTTTGCTGTCGCTCATGTGTCTTCCTTTTTTATTGCTTGCCGCAATGTTATATTCCACACAACGATTGCGGCTATACCGTCATGCGTATTCCACGCGCAATCCATCACGAATCGAGGAAATAAAAATCCCCTCTTCGCATTCCAAGAGAGGCTGTGAGAATTGCCTAGACAGATACACGAAGAGAGGAAGCGCATATGCACTCACTCTGCATGGTGTCGTCTGTCCTGAAACTTCTCACATTTCTCTTGGCGACTGATTGCAGCGCTGCAAATCATGGGTCTGTGATTTTTTCATTTCACAGACTATAGCGAATCCACTGCAGTGGGCCAAGTTTAGAGCCTTTAGCAGCTTCAACGCTTGGTATTGTACTCTTTTATCCTGTGTGCGTCAAGTAGGTTGCCTCCCTCAAAAAACGATGGATCCGAGTTTCTTAAACAGAATGTGTAAACTGAGTTTGCCATGCCATACGCCCAAAAGTGTGGTTGCGCGGGGCGGGCGGTTTTTGGTAGAATATGCGCCATGAACACACGCCCCAAAGTATTTCTAGCGGCAATTGCGCTCGCGTTCGCCGCCACAGTGTCATCGGCGGCTGCCGATATGAACCCTGTCCTGTGGTCCGACGTGCCGGATATCTCCATCGTCAGGCACGGCGACACATACTATATGACGTCCACCACGATGCATTTCAACCCCGGCATCCCGGTGATGGAGTCCAAGGACCTCGTAAACTGGAAAATTGCCTCCTATTGCTACCAGACGATAGAAAACCGCCCCAAGGACAATCTAGAAAATGGCGAGAACGACTACCTTTACGGCACGTGGGCATCGTGCATCCGCTTCAATCCGGACGATGGATATTTCTACGTCTCTTCGTTCAACAACAAGGTTGACGCCACATATCTCTTCAGGACGAAGAACATCGAGGGTGGGGACTGGGAGCACTTCCGCATCCCGGGCAAGATGTACGACCATTCGCTGTGGATAGAGGACGGGAAGTTCTGCTTCCTCAAATCAATGAACCCTGCCGTGGAGCTCTGGCGTCTCAAGGACGATTTCAGCGGCTTCGAAGGCGAGGGGAAGCAGGTGCTCGCCAATGCGGCTGATTGCGTTCCTACGGGGAAGGGACTTGCCGAAGGAAGCCAGCTCTTCAAGAAGGATGGCTATTACTACCTCTTTAATATATGCTGGCCGAAGCCGTATTGCCGAATGGTGGCGGTGCACCGCGCAAAATCGCTGGAAGGTCCGTGGGAAGGACGCCTCGCCTATGCGTGCGAAGGGATAGCCCAAGGCGGCCTGGTGGATACGCCAGACGGGAAATGGTACGCATATCTTTTCGGAGATCGCGGCGGCGTGGGGCGGATACCTTACATGATACCGATCGAATGGCAGGATGGCTGGCCGGTGTTTCCGCTTTCAGGCGGCGGATTCGGCTGGACGGGCAAGGCTGAAGGCTACGCCCGGCCCGCTCTCGACATCCCCGGCGTCGCGAAAGATGCCATTCCTGGATGCTGCGCGAGCGACGAGTTCAACGCGCCTGAGCTCGCATTGCAGTGGCAGTTCAACCACAACCCCGATGACGCTCACTGGAGCCTTACGGAACGGCCGGGCTGGTTCCGCATCACGACCTCTCGCGTCGACAAGGATATTCTCTCGGCCAGGAACACGCTCACCCAGCGCACGTTCGGCCCGGTGTGCGAGGGCACGACGACGCTCGACTATTCCGGCATGAAGGTTGGCGACGTGGCGGGGCTTGCGATGTTCCAGCAGCTATACGGCTTTGTCGCGATCGAGATGACAGCGGCAGGGCCCGAGGTCGTCCTTTGGCAGAATTACGTGGATGCGAAGGATTCGAACAGCCTCCGCGCTTCGCGCAATGTTGCCAATGCGAGCCGCCGCAAGCTTTCTGCGCGCTTCAAACCCGGCGAAACTTCAACTGTGCACTTCAAGGTCGTATGCGACTTCCGCCCGTATGCTGTTCAGGAATACACCGAGATGCCGAAGCATCAGGATACATGCCGCTTCTACTGGTCGGCCGATGGAACGACGTGGGAGGCGATAGGCGAGGCGATGTACATGCCGTATACGATACCACACTTCACGGGCTACCGTTTTGCTCTCTTCAACTACGCGACGAAGGAGGCAGGCGGGCATGCCGACTTCGACTGCTTCCGCGTCGCTGGCGAAGTCGAAGGGAAGTATCTCATGAAGCCGGACGGCACCAACCCGATTGTGAAGACGCGTTTCTCGCCCGACCCCGCAGGCTTCGTGGATGGCGGGACGTTCTACCTCTTCACCGGACACGACGAGCCGACTGCGCGCGGCTACAAGATGCACAACTGGCAGGTGCACGCGACCAAGGACATGAAGAATTGGGAAGACCTCGGATGCGTCCTCGATTGCGGCAAGGTGTTCCCCTGGGCGCGCGAGGATATGGCGTGGGCGTCGCAGGCGATAAAGAAGTCCGGCAAGTGGTATTGGTATGTGGCGATATTCCGCAAAGGCGGCGAGAGCTGCGTTGGTGTGGCCACCGCCGACGACGTGCGCGGACCTTGGAAAGACGCGCTCGGCAAGCCGCTTGTCGAAGGGCGTGGATATATCGACCCTTCGGTGTTTATCGATGACGACGGCTCCGGGTGGCTCTTCTGGGGCAATTGCGGCGGCGAGCCCGGATGCTGGTATGCGCCGCTCAAGGAGAATATGGTGGAACTCGCGGGCGAAGTCAAGCCAGTGCCGGGACTCTACGACGAATCTGCATTCGGCGCGCCTCTTGTCAAAAAGCGCGGCGCCGGAGTCCGCAAGGATGGAAGGGCGAACACCAACTTCGAGGAGGCTCCATGGATTTACAAGCTGGGTGACACCTACTACCTCGAATATGCCGCCGGCGGAGTGCCGGAAAACTGGTCGTATTCGACATCGAAATCGATACATGGTCCGTGGACTTATCGCGGGCGCATCATGGACGAGGCGGAAGGAACGGGCACGATCCACGGCGGCTCGGTGTTCTTCAAGGGAGAGTGGTATCTCCTCTACCATAACGCCACGCTCCCCGGTGGCGGCGATTGCAGGCGCTCGGCCTGCATCGAACGCTATAAGCGCAACCCGGATGGTTCCATCCCTCGCATCACCGCGACGCGGGAAGGCGTTTCAAGATGACAACTCTGATTACCGGTGCATCAAGCGGCATTGGCGAGGCTCTCGCCGTGGAATGCGCAAGAAGGGGCGAGAGCCTCTACATCTGCGGCAGGAATGAAGAGCGTCTCGCCGCAGTCGCCGAAAAGTGCGCCGCACTCGCCGCAGCGAACGCGTTTGTGAAGGCGAAACGCCTCGATGTGACCGATGAGGCCGCCGTAAAGGAATGGTTTGCCGAATGCGAGGCGTTTTCGCCGGTCGAGAGAGTCTTTTCCAACGCTGGCGTATCGACAGGCGAAGAGACGGAGGAGAATGTGCGCACCACCTTCGCCGTCAATGTGAACGGTAACTTGAATGTAGTCCTCGCGGCGATAGAGACTTTCCGTGCGAGAAGATCAGGCGGACAGATCCTGATTACCGCATCGATCGCCGGGTATGGTCCGCTGCCTTCGTGCCCATCGTATTCGGCGACGAAAAGCTGCATGAAGACTTGGGCGCTTTCCCTGCGCGGAATGCTCGCGCGTGAAGGAATAAAAGTCAGCGCCATTTGCCCCGGGTTCGTGCGTTCCCGCATTACGGATATGAACACCTGCCCGATGCCGTTCTTCATGGAAGCGGATAGGGCCGCTCGCATCATACTCTCGCGCGCAGACCGGAACATCGGGCTCATAGCGTTTCCGTGGCCTATGCGCCTCGCGACCTGGGCTTTCGCTTCGATACCATACTCTCTCGCGGAGATTTTCGGGCGCTTCCTTCCCAAGAAAGTCTCCCGCCGCGACCGGCAGCGCGGGGGATAATTTGCTCAAACGTGGCAGCGGCGGCGCTCTTCGGCAAGGAATGCGATGCGGTGGGATTCAAAAGCGTCGGCCAGAATCCGCTCAAAATCCTCCTGCGAACCTTTGCGAGCCCATTCAAGGAACTCGTCCATTATGCCAGCATCCCCGCCATCGTGACCCGTGCAGCCGTTGCCGGAAAGCCCGGGAAGAGAAATCACCTCGCGCTCGCCCATGAAGGTTTCGAGCGTTATCGAATCGTCTTTGGCCTCTATTTCACCCCTCGTGCCGTAGAAATGCGTTGTCCTGCCACGGTGCAAGGAGAGGCCTTGAAGCTCCAGTGTGACGGTAAGCGCGCCTTCGAACTCCATCAGCACTCTCTGGTGGTTCACGGAATTGTTGCGTCCGAGATATACGCATTCGCCATATTGCGTCTCCCGCACGACCTTGAGCATGGCCTCGTCGGAGCAGTCGGGGAAGTGGTAGCGCAGATCCTTCTCCTTTATATACAGCCTGACTGCGTCGAAAGGGCAACTTTGCCTGACATCATCCGGGCAATCTATGCAACGATTGGCGGAATTGGCGGGCTTGTTTTCCCTTTTCCATTCGGCGAGTGCGCCCGAGGATGAGACATAAAGCATTCGGCGCGGGGCGGCCCAACGCGCTATCAGGTCGAAATCGTGCGTGCATTTCTGCACGAGCGCGGTTGAACCATCTTCCTCGCGAGCCCAGTTACCGCGGCAAAATGCGTGGGCCGCCTTGCCGCATCCCAAGGCGACAGTATGGCGAATATCGGTTATTTCCCCGATTTTCCCCTCGGCCAAAACCTCATCCAGCGTCTTATAGAGCTTTGAATACCTGAGAACGAAGCCCGGCATGACGAGGCGCCCGGCCTGGCGTTGGGCGGCTTTCAGCTGCAGACATTCATCCCACGAGCAGCCGAGGGGTTTTTCAAGGAGGATATGAAGCCCTTTTGCGAGGGCGGCCTGGGCGGCGGCGAGGTGGTAAGCGTCGGGGAGCGCGATTATCGCGCCCTCCGCCCCGGTTTCCGCTTCCAGCGCCTCGCGCCAATCTTTCCAATCCGCTTCCGGGGCGGCAGGATCGGCGATACCGGCGATTTCAAAGAGGTCGGGACGGGTACGGGCGTATGAAGCATACACCCTGCCCCTGATCCCGCAGCCCAGTATCAAAACCCGCATCGCCATCCGTCCAAGCCCCGGATTTCGCCTCTCTTCAGTCGCGAAGATAGGCGGAATACGCCTTATAAGTGTTCCAGATGTCGTCCTTCGCGGCGAGTTCGCAGGGGGCGTGCATATTGAGGAGCGGCGTACCCATATCGAGCACCTTCATGCCGAAGCGGCTCATATACTGTGCGATAGTGCCGCCTCCGCCCTTCTCCATCTTGCCGAGCTCGGCCATCTGCCACACG
Source organism: Verrucomicrobia bacterium UBA3750 (assembly GCA_002371755.1). Classification (GTDB taxonomy): domain Bacteria; phylum Verrucomicrobiota; class Kiritimatiellia; order RFP12; family UBA1067; genus UBA1067. Next base: position 16,206 of record DFGM01000117.1, read on the forward strand.
ACGTCGCCCTCGTCCATGATGCGGCGGATTTCCGCCACGAACTCGGGGCCGCAGTCGCTGGAGCCGGATTTGCTGGTTCCGCCCGTATATTTGCTTGCGGCCACGCCCTTGTGGAAGCGCGCCTCGTTGCCGGTGGAATTAACGTCCGGGAAATGCGGGTCTGCAACCGCCGTCACGTCCGCGGAAAGCATGCTCGAACGCTCAAGCGCCCTGCGCACCATGATGTCGCGGGCGTCTTTTTCCTGACGTTCGATGATTTCGGCGACTGTGTTCTCGAAGAACGAACTCTGCATGCCGGTGGAACCCATCGAGCCGATTTCCTCCTTGTCGCACATCAATATGGAGGCGGTGACATCCGGCACGCTGCCGGCCGCGTCGATAAGCGCCTGGAGACCTGCGAAGGAGCAGACGCGGTCGTCATGACCGTAACCTGCGATGAGGGAGCGGTCGAAACCGACTTCGCGCGGCATTCCGGCGGGCACGATTTCGAGTTCTGCGGAAAGGAGGTCTTCTTCATCCACCTTGTACTGCTTCTTGAGGAACTCGACGAGTGCGCTCTTGTCGGCCTTGGGCTCGGAATCGCCCTTCTCATCGTCCTTCTTCGGCTTGGCGTATGTAGTCCAGGCGATGACATCGAGATCCTCCGCAGGGAAGAACTCGTCGCGCGTCTTCTTCGCCTGGTCGTAGCCGAGGTGCGGAAGAATGTCGGAAATGAGGAATACCGGGTCGTTTGGTTTGTCGCCCACTTCGACCTGCACCTTGGAGCCGTCTTTGCGCACGATAGTTCCGTAGAGCGCGAGGGGTCTGACAAGCCACTGATACTTCTTGATGCCGCCATAGATGTGGCAATCGAAAAAGACGTATCCGCCCTTTTCGTAAAGGGGCCTCGGCTTGAGGTCAAGGCGCGGGGCGTCTGTATGGCCGCCAACCACCTTGAGCCCGGCCTCGGACACATTCTTCTTGCCGATCACGGCCGCCATTATGGTGCGATCCTCATAACCGCGCCAGATGCGGTCGCCCGCCTTGAGGCGCTTGAAGGTGGAAATCTCCTTGAAGCCGGCCTTTTCAAGAAGGCGCACGCTCTCGGCGAAACTCCTGCGTTCGGTTTTGGCTATCCCGAGATACCGCATGTATTCCTTGCAGTAGTCGGCCATCGGCATGTATTTGTTCTTCATGATTGTGTTTTCTTTCTATTGTTCCTGAATTCTATCGTCTCTTTGGGCGGCGCCAGCTCACTCCTCCGTGAAAGGCATTCCCTTGAGAAGCGCCTTGACGTCGGCTCTCGGCACCGTGACAAAGTTGATGGTGCTGTAGCCCGCGCCTTCATACAAGACGCCGATATCGCCGTTGGGGAGTTTGGCCATATCCGAATATGCGGCGCCCGCAGGGCATATCACCAGCGGCTCGCTCCACGTATCGCCATTGTTGCGAGAAACCTTGAGGCAGAGGTTGTTGCGCCCGGTGGAGTTGCAGTTTGTGAAAAGGAGGAGTTTGCCATAGCGCATTATCTGCGCATTGCACTGTGGGTCGGTAAGCGAAGAATCGTAACGAGATTCCCACGTCGCGCCGCGGTCGCGCGAGACGTGTATCTGCCTGCCGCCGCCGCGCCAGCGAGAGTTGATCATCCAAGAGCCGTCGCGCAACTCCACCACCTTGCATTCGTCGCCGTTCTTCACCGGCTTGCCAAACGCCTTCCACGTCTTGCCATGGTCATCCGAACCGAAAAGCGCATTGCCGTCGTTCACATGGACGATTGTGTGCAAAAGCGTGCCATCCTTCATCTGCGCACCGGAGCCCGACGATATGAAGATGAAGCCGCCGGCATTGCGCGCCTTGCCGAAAGGCCACTCCGGGAATGCGATATCCTTCGATATGTCGCGCGGCTTCGACCACGTCTTACCATTGTCGGCAGATTCCTGCACATAGAAGCGGTAGACGTTGTTATCCCACTTCGCGGTATCTTCCCACTTCCAGACGTTGTAGAAGAGGAATATCTTCTTTGCCTCGGCATCCACGATAAAGGAAGGATCGCTACCGGACCATTTTTCCTTGTCGTTCCATGTCCAAGTCCAAGAATTCTCCGCCTTTGTCCAGGTTTTTCCGCCATCCTGCGAACGGCGAATGGAGATGTTGATTGGCTGGAAGCAGTTCAGGTCGCCGCCATTATCGCGCCTCGCATCGCAAGCCGCCACGAGGTCGCCGTTCGGCGCCGCGCAAAGCGCAGGTATTCTATAGACCTTTATGCCGTCATCGCCGTTGCGCCACAGCGTCTCGACGGGGCTTACTTCGGCCGAAGCCGCGAAGGCCGCGAATCCCGCCGCCAGTACAAATAGAGTCGTTTTTCGCATCGTCTTATCCTTCCTTGGTTTTGTGGAACGCATATTATACCAAATTTCCGCGCTCCTTGCACCCCAGGCGTCCTGCTGGCGTGCGCGACCGGCCGTCTCATACACCGCGAGGACGCACAGGACGAAATTTGGTATAATATGTCCGCCTAGACGCGTCAACGTGAAACCATGGAAGTAAAATGAACCTATATTCTGCGCTTTTGTCGTTCATACCCGTAGCGGTTCTCATTGTGGCATTGACTTTCTTCAAACTCCCCGCATGGCGAGCGGCGCTTGCTGCGCTTTGCACGGGAGCCGTGGAAGCAATGCTCTGGCGCGGACTCGGAGCCGGAGAAATCGCATCCTGCCTTCTGCAAGGCACGCGCACAGGGCTCTATCCGATAGGACTCGTCATCGTGGCCGCGCTTTTCACATACGGAATTACCGTGGAATCCAAGGCGATAGATGAGATAAAGCACGGGCTTTCGTCGCTTTCATCCGACAAATGCTTCCTCGCGCTTCTCATCGCCTGGGGATTCGGCAACTTCATGGAGGGGATGGCAGGATTCGGCACGGCCGTGGCGATCCCCTGCGCACTTCTTGCCGGCATCGGCTTCGACCCGATGAAAGCCGTCCTGTGCTGCCTCGTGGCCAACACCACCCCCACGGCGTTCGGCTCGGTAGGCGTGCCCACGATGGTGCTTGCAGGAGAAACGGGGACGGAGCTTGCGCATCTCACCGCCACAATCGCATATCTGGAACTCGCGCCGACCGCCCTTTCACCATTCCTCATTCTCGCGATTACCGACGGATGGAAGGGACTCAAATCGCATTGGAAGCTTGCCCTTCTCGCGGATTTGGCGTTCATCCTTCCGTGGCTGGGCGTGGCATCCACACTATCTTGCGAACTTCCCAACATAATAGGGGGGATTTGCGCAATGGTCGCCCTCGGCTTTGCCGGGAACAAAAAAGGGCTCGACCTCCATCGCCAGCTCTGGGCGTGGCTGCCCTTTTCGTTTGTCGTAGCGCTCCTCGCCCTGAGTGCGATCGCGCCCATCGGCAAAAAGCCATCCCCCGGCATCGTGATTCTGCTTGCGGCATTCGCTGGAGGGCTTTGCCAAAAGCTTGGACCCGCACGCCTCGCCTCACTTTTTCTCGCGACCCTGCGCCGCTACGCCCTTGCGATAACGACGATTTGCGCGGTGCTTTCGCTTGCCAAGATAATGGGCGCCGCCGGCATGACGAATCTGCTCGCGCAGGTGCTCGTAGAGGCCACCGGCGACTTCTACAGTGCCGTATCTCCGGCGATAGGTGCGCTTGGAGGCTTCGTGACCGGGTCCGGCACGAGCTCGAACGTCCTTTTCGGCTCGCTTCAAGCCTCAGCAGCCGGGAACGAAACGGAAAGGCTGCTCTTCGCCGCAGCCAACGTGATGGGGGCGGGGATAGGCAAGATGATCTGCCCCCAGTCGATTGTCCTCGGTTGCGCGGCGGCGGGGCTTGCCGGACGCGAAAACGCCGTGATGGCGAAAGTCGCAAAGTTCTTCGTCCTAGTCATTGCCATAGCCTGCGCTACGACCCTCCTTTTTGCGTTCGCGTGATACAGACCGCGCATGAGACGCACGCTCAGGCTTCCTCAAAAACCGGCGTGACGCCCTTTTTGAGGATTATGTTGCCGTATTTGGCGGTTTCGCCGGAAACGACAACCGCGTACGCTTTCTTGGCGCGCTCGTAGAAGGCGAAACGCTCTACGCGCTCTATTTCCCCCGTGTAGCCAAGCGCCTTGCGGTATTTCTCCTCGACGGAGGGGTCGAGGGTGTCTCCCGGGACGGCGGACATCATTATCACGGGGACGGCGTAGGAATCAAGCTCGAACAGGGGGATGATTCCCTTGAGAAGCCTATCCGCGCCGATGCCATCGGCTCTAAGGACGCGCGGATTGAAAGTGTGGGCCGGGAAATGCGCATCCGAAATCACGATTTCGTCGCCATGGCCCATTTCGGCCAGAACCTTGAGAAGATCGGGGGATACGACCGGAGAGATACCTTTCAGCATGGTTTTCCTTTCCTTATATATAGCGTCAGCGAAGAGAACTTCATTTATGCGCCGGCACGGCATGCGCAGAAGTCTTTGCGAACCTTCCTCTGGAAAGCTCCGCCGCGGCGAGTGCGCAAACGAGGCCCGGCACGAGGAACAGTGCATATCGCTCGCCGAGGCGGGATTCTTCCTCGTTCTGCTCCTTTGCGGCCACCTGGCGAAGGAACTTGCGGTAGATGGCGCCGAGGGTCGTTTCGGCCGTGCCGAGCGTCGCGAGCGGCACATACCTGCCCCCGCTCGCCTCGGCTATCGCCTTCAACACCCCTTCCTCCAGCTTCACCGTCACGTTCTTGCCGCCGAACTTCATTGCGCCTTGCCCGTTTTCCGCAGGGACGTTTGCGCCCGTCTTCGGGTTGCCTATCCCCACGGTGAATATCGGCACTCCGCGCTTTTTGGCGATGGCGGCACTTTCAAGAGCCTGCTCGCGCAAGTCTCCGCCATCTGAAATGAGGATGATGGCGTTATGGTCGTCTGCTGCGGGATCGAGCATGTTGAGCGCCTCGCGTATGGCGCTGCCCAGATCCGTCTCTCCGCGCGGGGCGGAATCAGGCGTGAGAGATTCGAGGGCGTTGCGCAAGAACCCGCGGTCTGTCGTGAGAGGCGAAATTGCCACACCAGTGCGCCTGAACGCGACAAGCGCGCAACGGTCCCCTCCCAACGAGTCGATGAGGTCTGCGACATCCGCCTTCACGCGCTCAAGACGGTTCGGCTGGACGTCGGAGGCAAGCATGGAGCGCGAAACGTCTATCGCCACCACGACATTGCGGCTGCGCGAAAGCGTCGTTTGCGTAGAGTGCCCCCATTGCGGACGCGCGGCCGCGACCATTATAAGGACAAGAGCTGCAGTCATCAGGGCAAGTTGCGCACCCGAAGCACCGGAACTTGGCACGGTGAGCGCTATGCGTGAGAGCGCCTTTTCGCGCCGCGCCTTGAGAAACGCCCAGAAGAAGCCGCCGAACGGCATCAAAAGAGCCAACACTAGAAACAATGGATATTCAAATCTCATTCCGCAATCCTCCAAGGTATGGAAATGGAACCTGGGCGCAAGCCCCCGGCAGAAGCTTTCAACACAAGCGGATCGGCACTGGCCCCGGTGCGCCTGAACGCGACGGCGCCCTTGCGGGAAAGAACAATCTCGCCGGGCCCTTCCAACGCAAACTCCACATCGAAACTTCCGGGCACGCTAACGCCGTAGCTGTCGAGCACATCCACCGTCGCGTAGCCGGTTTCCATGTCGCCCAGCGCTTCGCTGGAAGGGAGCACCACTATCCGCTCCGGCGCAAACGCCGTCTTTACCGCGTCTTCGCCAATCGGGTGGCCGCCCTTGAACGCTATCGCCTTCAATTCGCCCGGCTCGTACTCCGTCATCCAAATACATTTCCCGTCGTCCTCGCGCACAGCCCTGCCGCGAGTCTCACCGTTGACGAAAAGCTCCACTTCGTCACCACTGGTCTCGGCTACGACCGCGACGTCCGTGCCTTCCTTCTCGTCGGGATATGTCCAACCCGAAAGGATTGCCACAGTCTCGTTCCGCCTTGCCTTGCGTATCGCCTCGACGGCGGACGCCAGCTCGGCAGGCGTTATCTCGCGCCCCAAGAACCTCTTGCGCTCCTCCGCCTCCTCCTTCGCCTTCATCGACGTGGCCGCGAGATAGTTGGAAACCTGGCTCGTCACAGACTTCTTCTCCGCCTCGTCCCTCACCACGATGACGCCGCGCAACAGATACGGCACCCACTCCTTCGTCCACGACGTATCGCGAAATGGCTCGCCGAAGAGCGCGGCAGGCGCCACCAAATCGTCATCCGTGCCGCCTTTGCCGTCCGCCCCCTTGCAATAAAGCGTGGGCGGATTCGCGCCGCGCTTCACATACACGTAGTCGCGTCCCCACGGATCTTTCACGACTTTGCGTATGTAAGGGCCGTTCCACCCGGCCTTGGGGACTTTGAGCGAGGCGAGGTCTTCCAGCGTATCCGGGTATTCGCCCGTGTGGTAGCGGAATCTCCCGGAGGCGATGGCCAGAGCCTGCAACGACTTCGTCGCTTGGATTTTCGCCTTCGACTTCGGAGCCTTAGTCCCCTTCCCGGTAGCCGACATCACCAGCGACGCTACCAGAAGCAACCCCAAGCCGATTACAGCATAGTAGACCACCCCGCGTCTGGCGGCAGGCGCCTTGAGGCCGTTGAGCTCGGCCTTCTTCATCTCGTATTCGCGCGCAATCCGTTTTATGGCGGCATTCTTCCTGTGCCGCTTCCCGCCGTCTTTCACGGGGAACTTCTTGCGCATCTCGTTTACATCCACCATCACGCGACCTCTTCCATAATGAGCGGCTTGGAGTCCGGCTTTTCGCGCGAGAAGGAGAATGCAGCGAGAAGTTTCGCGGCTTCTTGTTCGAGGGAATCTGGCAGCGTGGCCGTTACGAGCGTGGCGAGCGGGGCACCTGTAAGCACATGGTCGCCCACGGCGACTTCGAGGTCTATGCCGGCGTAAGGATCGATGCGCTCGCCCGCCGTCTTCCTGCCCGCGCCCAGAGCGAGAGCCACCTGCCCCGCCGTCAAGGCGTCTATTCCTTCTATATAGCCTGAACGCGGGGCGCAAATGCGGAAACGGTGCGTCTTCGCCCCGGCCCTGCGCGCGGCGAACGCTTCCAAGTCTCCGCCTTGTGCCATTACCATATCTTCAAAGAAACGTGCGGCCTCGCCGCTCTTGAGCTTCGTCCAGGCCAGTTCCCGCGCCTCGTCCACGGCGATTTCCTTGGCAAGCGCGACCATCCGTGCGGCCAATTCCACACACAGCGGCAAGGGTTCCAAGGCCCAATCCCACTCGCCGCGAAGCATCGCCAGCGCCTCGGCGACCTCATTCGCATTGCCCACGGCGCGCCCGAGGGGTGCATCCATGCGCGTGACGAGCGCAAGCGCCTTGCGCCCTGCCGCACGGGAGGATTCAACAAGCGACCTTGCAAGCGCCTTGGCATCATCAAAAGTGCGCATAAACGCCCCTTTGCCGCATTTTACATCAAATACCAGCGTCCCCGCGCCCTCCGCAAGCTTCTTGGAAAGTATCGAAGACGTGATGAGCGGAATGGATGCAACAGTGCCCGTAACATCCCTCAAGGCGTAGAGTTTCTTGTCGGCAGGGCAGATTTCGCCAGTCTGGACAGTCATCGAAACGCCTACAGCGGCCACGATTTCGCGGAAACGTGCCAGCGAAAGGGAAGCGTTGTAGCCGGGAATGGTCTCGAGCTTGTCGGCCGTGCCGCCTGTTATGCCCAACCCGCGCCCGGTGAGCGAAGGGACGCGAAGACCGCACGCCGCGGCAAGCGGCTGGATTACGAGTGATAGCTTGTCGCCCACGCCGCCGGTAGAATGTTTATCCGCCACGGGCAACCCTTCGCCCCATTCGAGCATTGAGCCAGAACGCATCATCGCGTCTGTCAAGACCGCCGTCTCGCCGGCCGTCATGCCGCGGCAGCAAATCGCCATCGCGAGCGCACTCATCTGGTAATCGGGTATCTCGCCGGACACAAAGCCGGCGATGAAGGCGCGGATGTCGCTTTCGGCAAGCTCCGCCCCCTGCCTCTTCAAATCTATAATCTCTTTGGCGACCATGGCTCGTATTGTGTTGTTGCGGCATATTATACCATATTTTGAGATGTCGCGGGTAGCGGAGAGGATTGGGCGCAGAGGAAGATGCCGTTGTGCGACCAATGCCCATCACCCGCGAATCCAATGCCCATGGGGCGGGAATTCAATGCCCATTGGTCGGGAATTCAATGGGCATTGGTCGGGAATTCAATGCCCATTGGTTTCCAATTCAATGCCCATTGGATTCCCGGGCGATGGGCATTGGTGGGATAACCGCTTGTCCTGAGCCGTTTTAGGGCATTCCCTGCCAATTTGGCCGGCAGGGGCGGTTTTTGAAGTTAGCTCCGTTTTACAATGGCGGAGTCTGCGGAAATATGGTACAATATGCGGCAGTTTGGGGGAGGGGTGCATTTCTCCTCCTACCTAAGTTCAACATAAAAAACAGAAAGGAACTCAAAATGAAGAAACTAACGATGGCATTTGCGATTGCGCTTGCGACATTCGCGTTTGCCCAAGAAGCGCCGACACCCGCCTGCGCCTGCAAGGCAGGGGCGCCGTGCATCTGCGGCGAAAAGTGCGAATGCGCCGCGAAGCCCGCCTGCGCCTGCAAGGCCGGGGCACCGTGCATCTGCGGCAAGGAAAACTGCGATTGCCCGAAACCGCCCAAGTGCGGCATGGATAAGCGCGGTTTCAGGGGCAAAGGCCCCGGGTGCGGCATGGGCGCCCAACGTCCCGATCGCGATGTGCCGCGCTTTGTGAAGTGCAATTGCTGCCCGGAGTGCAAGGGCCTCATCCTTCTTCCTCCGGTGAATTGCAGATTTGGCATGCCCAAATGCGGCAAGCCGTGCAATGGCGCAATGCCGCCGCCCCCGCCGCCGCCTGCTCCCGCAGCAGAATAATATAGAAGAAATGGCAGGGCGGGTCTTCCGCGACAGGTCGCGTTCTGCCCGCCCCGTCCTGTGCCGCGCCATTCTTGGCGCGGTTCTGATACGATGGCTCTAAGGGTATATTATAGCGACGTAATCGAGGATCTGGCAGCGCATCTAAAGGCGAGGTTGCTTGCCGAAAGAGCGCATTCAGATCCTTTTTCGTTCCCAAAGGTCGTCGTTCCCAACGCTAATATCGCGAAATGGCTCCGGCTCAGGGTGTTTTCGCAAGAAAGCGCACTTTGCGCCGGAGTCGAGTTTCCGTTCATGGAAGGGAGGCTGTCCGAGCTCCTTTCGGCAAATCTCCCGGAGGGCGAAAAGGTTTCCCTCCTCCCCGACAACGCCTATACGCTTGCGATAATGCGCATACTCCTTGACGATAAGCGCGCAGATTTCGGCGCATATCGTGCATTCAGGGCATATATCGGGGGCGGCGATGGCATCGGGCCACTGAAAATTGCCTCGCGCCGACAGGCGAGGATGGGATGGCAGCTTGCCTCCAAACTCGCGGATTTGATGGATCAATATGAGGTGCGGCGCCCGGAAATCGTCGAGGCGTGGCTATCCGGCGCAAAGGATGAAGGCGGCGAAATAGCCGCCGCTGAAGGTGCGCTTGCACGTGCGCTTTGGGGCGAGCATGGTTTCTTCCCGCCGTCTGGCGATACTCTTTCCCTGCGCCAACTCTTTGCGAGAGTCTCGGCTACGCCGCCGACTGGTCCGCAAGAGACCGTGTATTTCTTTGGCGAATCCACCCTTTCGCTCCTCCAGGCGCGCATACTAGCCTATCTCGCCCAGACGCATGAGGTCGTTTTTTACCACAACAACGTATGCCTCGAATATTGGGGCGACCTCGAAACGAAAGCCGAACGCATAAAACGGCTCGGCCGCGCGACTGCCGAAAAAGAAGATATAGAGCTGGAAAACCCGCTTCTTCGCCAGTGGGGGGCGGCGGGACGCGAAACAATGCGCCTTCTCGTCGACCTCGAAGAGGAGACGGCAGGCAAAATAGACTTTGAATGGATGTCTCTCGCGGACGAAACGCGCGAAAAGCCTTCCACCCTCCTTGGCGCACTCCAGGAATCCATCTGCCACCGTTCCGGAATGGATGAAGATGCGCCGCATGATTCTTCCGTCCGCGTAATTGGCGCTCCCGGCATCAGGCGGGAGGTGGAGGCGGTATACGATGCCATTCTCGCCTCGCCATCGCCCTTCTCCGGCATCGCGGTGCTTGTGCCGGATATGGCGAAGTATCGTCCGATGATAGAATCCGTATTCGATGCGCGCGGCAAGGTGCCGTATGGAATGGTGGATACCTCGGCATCGGACGAAAGCAAATATCTTTCGGCGTTTCTTTCGCTCGCAGACATCGCGCGGCACGGTCTCAACCGCAAGACGCTGTTCGCCGTCCTTGAAAACCCCGTCGTGATGGAAGCATTGTCGTTCCGCACAGGCGAGTTGGAGGCGTGGAAACGTTATGCGGCAGAGGCGAGCGCATTCGACGGCTTCGAGGAACGCCAGGACGGCTCGAAGTTCAATTGGGAATGGGCGCTTCAGCGCCTTCGCCTGCCCGCCATCGTAAAAGAAACACCCGTCCCGCCTGCCGATGGCGAAATGCCGCCGCCGGTAGGCGAAGGCGACGATTCGGCATTGCGCTTCTCCTGGGCGGTGGAACTTGTCTACAGAAACGTGCGCGCCTCCATGCCCGAGACGGCGGAAAAATGGCTTGGGCTTCTCGCGCCGATGATGGACGACCTTCTCAAGGTTCCGAAGGACAGCCCCCTGGAAGCAGGAGTGCGCGCGAAGATATTCATGACGCTTTCAGCACTGGACGATATTCCCGGCGAGAAGTCGATGGAGTTCGTGTTCGCGGCGCTGGAACAGTTTGTCGGCGCCCTGCCAGGCCGCAAAGGCGGGTATCTGACGCACGGTGTCACCGTGGCGCAGTTACACCCGATGCGCCCGGTGCCGTTCAGGGAAGTGTATGTGCTGGGTCTCGGGGAGAGCGGTTTCCCCGGCAGGGTTTCCTCCAGCACGCTTGACGTCAGAGGCGCGGCATGGCGTCTGGGCGATGTCACCGTGCCGAAATCCAACCGCTACCTCTTTCTCGAGATGCTCATGGCGGTGCGGGAAAGGCTCGTCCTTTCATTTGCGAATTGGGATATGGAAAAGGATGCCGAGCTTTTCCCTTCGCCGCTCGTGCGGGAACTGTGCGCATTTGCCGGGATACTGCCTGAGGCCGCCCCGCGCCCCGCGCGCGAGCCGGAAGAGAATGCGGATGCCGCAACCGCCTTCCAGCCGGAAGCGAAAACGCCCGCGGCGGATGAAGCCGCGGATGTCACCTCGCCCAGAACGCTCGCCCAATTCGTCAAATCGCCTTTCCGCGAGATGATGAGGGCGCGCTTCGGCATCGCCGTGGAAGGATACATGGATACCAGCCTTGAAAACGACTTCCCTTTGAGCCTGGGTTCCGGCCAGACCCTGTGGGGCGCCCAGGAGGATTGGATTGCCGCAAACGGCGATACCGAGGCCGTCTTCCGCAAAAACACGCTCGCCGGCGCCATCCCGGGCGGATTCCTCGGCAAATTCGCAAAAGGCGCTTTCGATGCCGCAATCGCCGACGCGAAGGATGCGCTTATCGCTTTCGCAAAGTCGTTCGACCCCGGAAAGGACGAAGCCGTGGTCTTTTCGCGGCTCGACCCGAAGCCGAAGAGAAACACGGAAGACTTCTATCGCCTGCCGCCGGAGGCGGTGTTGGAAAAGTTCTTCTCCTTCGTCGCTTCCATCGCGAAACGGGACGATGGGGAATGGACGTTCAGGATAGGCGTATTGGATTTCGACCGGCACCTCGCGGCATCGTGGGGCTGGAAGATGTCGCAAACCGAGGCGGCCGATTACCTTTCATGCGTAGCTGAAGCGAGACAAAAGTATGCCCTCTCCCCCGATGCCGGCGGGCGCTATGTGGATGCCGCCTACAAGCATGTGGCAAAAGCCGTTGAAAGCGTCTATAAAGGTGCGCTCCCGCGCGCGCTTTCAGGTCCGCTCGATTGCGAATCGCTCGCACGCGCCGTGGAAAATGCCGCCTCGGCCTTCAAGCCGGCCTCCAAAAACGCCTTCAACAACTCCCTCGTAGTGGAAGAATCCACCCGCGATTTGCGGCGTCTGCCAACGGCCGGGGAACTCGCCTCGCTTTTCGACGGCATCTACCTCAAAATCTTTTCGGGCGAAATGCAGAGCTATGCGGAGGTGACGCAATGAACCCAGACCGCGAGTATATCGCCAAGCGGCTGGGCGGCGAGAATGCCGTGTGGAACACGCTGCTCTACGACCGCGACGGCATCATCGAGGCTTCCGCCGGCACGGGGAAGACGTATGCGCTCCAGAGCATAGTCCTAAAGCTCGTCTCGCGTGAAGAAGAGCCTGTCTCCGCCAAGAACATACTGCTCGTCACCTACACCGAAAAGGCGGCAGGCGAATTGCGCTCCCGCATCCGCGATATTCTCGAAACGGCAGGCTGCCTTGACGAAAGTTTCGACGAGATGACGATTTGCACCATCCACTCTTTCTGCCGCGAGCTTTTGGGCGAATACGCTTTCGAGAACCGCGTGCCGATGAAGATGGATGTGACGAGCACCAATATCGAGCTTGTCCATGAGGCCGTGCGCACCGTCGTTGCGAGCGAAGAGTTCGCGCGGCGCTTCGGCGCGGAGTTTCCAACTCTCATGGACTCTTCCGGCATCGAAAGCGTCGAAAAGCTCGTGGAATGCGCTGAGCGCATCCTTGATACTGCCGCCTCGAAGGATATTCCCCCGGCCTCCGCCGGGATGCACGAAGAAGCGGGTGACGCCGTCTTTCTGCCGCAGGCGCTCACCGCAATGGCCTGGCCCGTCTTCAAGCGGCTGAAGGACGAGTCTTCCGCGCTTACGTTCGACGATCTCGTCACCCAGGCGAGCCGGGCCGTTCTTGCCGAAAGCGAAAAGGAGCTTTCGGGCGGGAAGAGTGCACTCCTCGAATCCATACGGCGCCGCTACCGCATCGCGCTTGTCGACGAGTTCCAGGATACGGATATGGCGCAGTGGCGGATATTCGAGCGTCTGTTCTCGTCGCGGCACAATGTGCTTGCTGGCGGGTCCAATCCGAAGCAAGGGTTTCTTCTGGCGGTGGGCGACCCGAAACAGGCCATATATTCGTTCCGAGGCGCCGATGTGGCCACTTATCTCGCCGCGCGCGAATACCTTTCCGAAGGCGAGGGCGCGCAAAAGATGCTCACGCTGGACGCCACCTTCCGCTCCACACGCGAGATGATCAAAGCCTTCAACTGCATCTTCGGAGAACTTTCCGGCTGGTTCGACGGCATGAGCGAGGGCGGCAAGAAGATCGAATACCGCGATGTCGAATACCCGGAAGGGAACCCGAAGTTCGCGGGGCTTGAGGATTTCACGGGGCGCGGACCCGTCACCTTGCTGGAAGCCTTGCCTTGCAAACTGCCAGACCCCGCCCCGCGTTCAGGCTACGGCAATGCGGCAATGTGCCTGCCAGTGTACCTGGAGTCCGTCGCAGGCGAGATAATCCGTCTCAAGGCCCTGCCGTTCGCGTTTTCCGTGCAAGGCGGCGAAGACGGCGCAAAACGTGTGCCTGTGCCGCTTTCATACTCGGATATGTGCATTCTGGTGCGCACCAACAAAGAGGCGCAAGTCGTCAAGAAAGCGCTTGCCGCGCGTGGTATCCCGTTTGCCCAATATAAGGAAAGAGGCCTCTTTCTCGCGGCGGAAGCCGAAGCCCTTGTGGCTCTATTCGACTACCTTTCCTTCCCGGCGCGCAAGGGCGCGAAGGAAGCGCTGCTGCTCACGCCCATCTTCCGCATCCACCCCTCCAGGCTCGCAGAAACAGACTCCGCCGAACTCGCACTCGCCGACTCGCTCCTCGAAAAATGGAAGGCGTTTGCCGAAAAGAAGGATTGGACTCGCCTTTTCGATAGCGTAATCGTCGATTCCGCCATCTCGAAGTATCGTCCTGGCGATTACTCCTTCAGGCGCACCTTGCGTGGTTTCCGACAGATTCTGGATAGGCTCCTTGAAGTCAAGGGACGCAGCGCCGTCGCACCCGGCGAGTTCGCTTCTCTCATCAGATCCTGGCGCAAGGATGACGGCCATCTCGGCGAAGACGGCGCCTTGCGCCAGAAGGAAGCAGAGACGGACGCAGTGCAGATCATGACGATGCACGCGAGCAAGGGACTGGAGTTCGCCGTCGTTTTCGTCGCCACCGGCTTCGGCAAACTAGAGAAAGGCGAGGAGAACGAACGTAAGCGCCTCTTCTATGTGGCAATAACGCGCGCCGCCTGCAAGCTCTACCTCCCGTGGACAAAGTGGGATAGGCACATCCGCTGCACGAAAAAGGAGAAAGGCAAAGAAGAGCCGGGTATCGGCTCCATATCTTCCCCGCTCTTGGGCGAGGGCTTTCTCTCGCGCGGCATAAGAGCCCTCATCGAAAACGACCTCGCCCGGCTGGAGGAAACCATCCCCTCTAATGTCAACGCCCAGCCTCTCGCGCCGCCAAGGCCAACCGGTTCCGTCGACCCCGCGCCTGCGCCGAAAAGCCCGCTTCCACTCGCTGCACGGCGCCTTATGTGGGATTCATTCTCTTCGCTTTGCGGGCCGTCGCCGGAACATGGCGAGGCCGCACTTGAGACGGCGCCGGTGCTGAAAACACATTCCCTCCTGCCACGAAACAACATCTCAGGCACTGTCTTCCACGAAATCATGGAGAAACTCTGCGCCGGAGACGAGGCAAAAGGCGCACCCGGCTTCGCTATCGGCCAACTCGCCTCTCCCGCCATGGCGCAGGATAACGCCGCCTTGCGCGACATCATCCTTCAGACTATGCGCCGCAACGGCATCAGAGACCTTGAAGCAGATGGCGATTCCACGAGCCGCACTTTGGCGCGCATGGTCTGGGGGGCTTTGAATACCGAAATACCAGTCCCTGGCGAAGAGCCCTTCTATTTAAAGGATATAGGCCATGCCGACAGGCGTGCGGAACTGGAGTTCGTCATCGACGAATCCTCTCTTTTCGGCGACGACCTCCCAAAATACCGTTCATTCCGGCGAGACGGACTTTTGAACGGTTCCATCGACCTGCTCGTGCGTCCCCGCGGCGCAAGCGGGAAAGTGGTCATAATCGACTGGAAGACGAACACTTTGCCTGATTATTCCCCTTCCTCCGTGCAGAAGGCGATGGACGATGCCGCCTATCATCTCCAATACCGCATCTATTCACTTGCGGCCAACAGGTGGCTTGGCGAGGGCAAGACTGCGGCAATCGCCTATCTTTTCGTGAGAGGTGCTGTGACTGAAGAAGCGAAATGTGGCATCTTCTCTGCCGACATGGGCGAAGCTGCCGTTGCAACCGCCCGCGCAGAAACACTCTCCGCCATCGCCAAGTCGCTGGCTCCGCATATATAAGGATATAGAGATGAACGACAAGGAAATCGCAATAGCACGGATTGGGCGGCAGATTCGCCTCTTGGGCATTCTGGATACGTGCACCGACTTTGCCGAGGCGGGGGAAGCAGCCGTCCTCGAACTTGCCGGAATGGTCGAGTCCGGCGCCATCATCGCGGGCGAACTTCAACTTGTGCGCGACATCTTGCAACGATCGGGCCCCAAGCCCTGTTCCTTTGCGCTTTCCCTCGCACAAACATTCGCTACAAGAAGGGAAGCCCGAATCGCACGGTAGATCGCCCTGCCCGCCGCAATGTCGCATGTACGTCACGGCGGGCTGAAACTGGGGGAACGGGCGTCTCGCCCGTTCACACCGCCGCAATGTCCCGGATGTCCCGGTTGTCCCGTGGTAGGGCGGGCAAGGGGCTCAGCCGCCGCATGCCCTACCACGCGGCGCCGCCTTACCGGCGGCCGACGCGGAAGAATGCGGAGCCTTCCGTGGCGGGGACGATAAACGTCACTTCCTCGTCGGCGGAGTCGGCGCCGGAGCGCGGCGAGTTCGCCGTCTCGCAGACGGCATCGGGTGTCGCGCCAGTGTTCAAATCATACTGGAGGAACGGGCAGGTGCCCTTCGCCGTCACGAAAACATACGCGCCCTCTACGCGGATGCCGGTAATCTCCGGCGTCGGAGCGCCCGCAGGCACCGCCGTCGCGCTGGACGCAACGGCCGCGCCGGTCACGGCCCCGACGGACCCCGACGCGCCGGACCCGACGCTCACCGCCGCGCCGGGCACCGCGCCCGCCGCGTTGACGAGACGCACCTTGCCGTTGACAGTCCCGGCAGGCTTCGCCGCGCCGTCCGCGCCCCAGCGGCGCGTGTCGAGCAGGTAAACGCCCCACGAGCCGCCCTGGTACTTCGTCTTCATGTCGCCAGCGTCGACCTCGAACACGACCTTCGGGCAGCGGCCGCCCTTCGCCACGGGCGCGGCAAGCACTATCTCGCCACCCGTCGCGCTGCCGTCCGCCGCGACCGACAGGCCGGAGGCGCCGTTCGCCATCCACACCAGCGCGTAGCACTCGCCGTCCAGCACCGTCGTCCCGTCCGCGTAGGCGTCGGGGCCCTTCGACGAGAACGACACCAGCGCGTCGTTCTGCGCCGCGAACGCCGCGCCGCAGAGCGCGGCCGCCGCGAAAAACACTGTAGTCTTCTTCATTTCCGTGATTCCTTTCGATGGTCTTTAACTGAACTTCGCCGGGCTTTCTACGCACGCCTGCGGCGCAGCGCGAGCCCTGCCATGCCGAGAAGCAGAAGAACGCCGCTAGTCGGCTCCGGCACAACCTGCGAGACGATGTACAATTGGGCTTGGGCTTGCGACGGGTCGGTTATATTTCTGAGGGCGTAATTCTGCATGACCGTGCTGTAGGGGATAGTCGCCCAGCCGACCCTCTCGCTAGAATCTTCGGTGTACAGCTCGACAAGAAACGCCGAAAACGCCGGAGATGACGCGAAGCCGACATAGCCATCCAAGCCCTTGTCAAGCGTGTCCACGCCAAGATCGCCAACCCCCGGTCCGTATAGCGAGAGGTACGTGCTGCCGCCGTCAGCGCTTATCTTCGCGTAGTCGTATTCGACTGGAGTACCTGACAGTGTCGCGCCCGCCGCATCGCTATACGTCGCAGTGTCGGAGACCATCCAGTACAGGTAGCTGTCCACTTCGGCCCTGACCGCGCCAGCCGCGGCCGCGGCCGCGGCCGCGAGCATGAGCATGAACTTGAGAGTCTTCATTGTTCTTTCCTCTTTCCTGTGCTTGTTCGATTAGAATTAGAGATTGATGTCCTTCGAGTCGCCGCCGTTCAGGTACCAGAAGCCCGTTCCGGCAGGAATGGTCTCGACAGACGCAGACTTCCATACCTTCTTGACAGTCTTGCGTCCGCTGAGCTTTATCACGGTCTCGTAGTCCCAGTAGCCCCACTCGCCCTTCTCGGTGTTGTGCTCGTAGTTCTTCGGAACCGTCGCCGTCGGGACGATGATCTTGTCGGTCGCCGCGGCACCAATCTCATTTACGTTGACCGGTTCCGTGCCAGCGGAGCCGACGAGGTTCCAGGACGGGCTTTCCGCCGTACCTGCCTCGATAGTCGCCGCGGCCTTTTCGGTAGCAGCGACCTCGCCGACGAGGTAGATGGGCTGCGTCGTGTCCTGGCGCTTCAGCCAGACGGCAGAGCCGCGCTTGACGGTGTAGGCGTCGGCTTCGGTCTCGCTTGAGCCGCCCGCGACCGTGACGGGCTGCCAGACCTTGTTCTCGTCAAGCTCCCACGCCTTGTACTTGCCGTCGGGCGCGTACGCCATCAGCTCGTCGCCGGGCGTCAACGTAGCCGTGCGGACGATGTTGGAGACGGAGATGTCGCCGCCGCCGAGCGCCTCCCACGGAACCGCGATGGCCGTAGTCTTCGCGCCGCTCTCGACCTTCAGGACGCCGATGGTGTTGGTGGACGGAACCTCGACCTTGACACTATCGTCGCTGGTGGACGTTATGACCGCGACGGTCTTGTAGTACACGACGTTAGTCTCGGACGTCATCGCCGCGATGTCGGCCGTCAGGTCCGGCGTGGGCTGGAGGGCGCTCTGGGTGACGGTCGTGCCGTTCGTGTCAACCGAAACGAGCTTGTACTCAACCGTGAAGCCGGTATCGACCGGAGGAACGTCGACGTTGCTCGTGATGGGCGTCGCCGAGACCGGGCCCTGCGCCGCGTCAGCCGCGACATTGGCATTCGGATCACTGCCGTCGAGGCCAAGCACGTAGTTCTCCCACTTCTTGAGACCGTTCTCGGCAGTTTCATTGAGCGCATCCTTGATTTCCTTCGCCGTCGCCTCCGACCCTGCCGGCGTGACATTCGCATCAATCCACTCCTGCGTCACCTTGATAGACGCTTCCTTCTCTTCTGTTTCGTCACCAGCCTCGACTGCGACAATATCAACCGTCGTCGCACTAATCCATGTCGCGGTGAGCGTTACATCGCCAGTCGTCCCTGCCGGAATCGCGGAGATTGCATCGCCTTCCCCGTTCACCTTCCAGCCGCCGAATACCGTACCCGCCGCCGTGTAGGTGGGAAGCGGAAGGATCGTGCTGGTCAATGAATTCGTGTATGTTGTCGCTTGCGGCAGGTTGAAGCCGTCAACCCCATCAGGAGCCTCGCCTGTATACGTTATCGTGTATTCAGGGATGTAGATGGAATATGTATACGTTCCATCGCCATTCGCCGTCTCCTTGATCTCGTAATACCATGCTGGCGCGTCGAAGAGATCAGTAACTCGCTTGTCGGTTATAATGGAAACGCCTTTGGGAATTACGAACGTATAATCACCCTTCGTTATTGAATAATCACCGAACGTCAGAGTGAAGCTGCCTCCCGTCGCCGCAATAGTGCCGGACGAAGTGGAGTATTCGATGTCTGAAGATAATGTTACGTTCTTCTGCAACGCAATGTATTCTCCATCCACCAGCCAGCCCGCAGCAAAAGGTTCGGCGAGCGAGGTATATACTCCAGAATATCCGCCACTGACTGCCCAGTAGTAATAGACTTCGAAATTAACGGAAATCAGGAAGTAGTCGTCCTCCAATTCCACATACTCGCAGTAATCGGGAAGTTCGGGCTTCGTTTCGGTGCCGGTCAAATAGGTATTCTTAATCTTTGTGGTATTGCCTGTGCCTGAATCATTGAAGAATGAGGTTTCATCGCCATCCAGCACAATTGCACATCCTTCAAGCGTTATTGCATTGTTGACATTGGGATTATTATAGAGGATGACATATTGCTTGTTGCCAGTCGTCGACTTAGACGTAATCGTCGTATTCTTGACGAGAACTGTAATAGTATCCGCCGCCATATCCGTCTGGCCTGTCGTATCGCCTTCTATGACAATAACACCGAAGCTGTTCGATTGATGGTAGGATTTGTTATTCAAGCCTGTCAATTCGGAATCGACGATTGAGATATTCCCATTCGAACCCCACGCATTAACAGCAGACCAACCTGTAATCGTCGAATTAGTGATGGTTAGGCCAAGATTGCTTGCGCCATTACATACATTGATTGCATAATAAGTCGCTGTAGCCGTCACAGTATCGATTGTAAGCGTTACATTGTTGCAATTGTTATTCACTTGTATTGCACGCTCCAAATTGGCGTTTGCGAGGATGGTCAAATTCTTGACCGTCACGTCAACATTGCCAGCATCAATCCAGATGGCGCGAGTTGCGGATGTGTTAAGATTGTGCCCATTGCCGTCAAGAATAATAGACTTCGTAATCTCGACAACCGCTGTAGCGCTCACATCCGTCAACAGCTGCACCGTATCGCCGCTCTCTGCGGCTTCGACGGCGGCGGCAAGCGTTCCGCATTTCGCCACAACCGTATTGCCACGGACAATCTGTGCGACGGCCTTTGCAACCAGTTTGTATTCGCCATCGTCCACATAGCAGTAGCCCTCGGGAAGATCGGGGATGTTCTCCGTTCCGTAAACCGTTGTGTCCTTGAGCTTCGTCAGACTCTCGTAGCCAGAGTCAACCATGAAGGAACAGTTGTCATTCTTTAGTTCTACAGTGCAGTTTTCGAGAACTATGCCGTTGTTAACGCTCGGATTGTTGTATACGAGCACCATCTGCTTGTTGCCTGTCGTAGAGTTTGCGACTATCGCCGTATCCTTGATCGTGATGTCATAAGCCGACGCATGGGTGTCAGTCTCGCCGGTCGTGTCGCCTTCGACGATTATTACGCCAAAGTCGTTCCAGCCGTCGGCGTTGTAGCTCTTGTCGTTGACACCCGTAAGCGTCGAATCTTCAATCACGACTGTGCCGTTATCACCCCAGAGATTGACAACACCCCAGCCGGTAAGATTGGAATCCTTGATTGTGAGGTCAAGATTGACAACATCAGCGCAGACATTGACGGTATACATAGTCGCCGTAGCGGTGACGTTATCAATAGTCAGCGAAACATCTTCCTTGCCGGAGTCGACCTGGATGGCTCGCTCCATCTTGGCCGTCTTCGGCATTACGAGATTCTTGACCGTGACGTCAACATCGCCTGTTGTGACACGGATGCCACGAGTTGCATTCACCGTCAACTGATGCCCATCACCATCAAGCGTAATTGACTTGCTGACGTCAACAAACGCGCTCACCGTCACATCCGTCAACAACTTGACAGTGTCGCCGTCCTGCGCGTCGGCAATAGCCGCAGCCAGCGTCGTGTACTTCGTCGCACCGATCTGCGCGACCGCCACGCCAACCGTGTACGGATATGCGTCCTTCGTCTCCGTTTCGGTATTGGCTATGCTGGTCTTGCCCGCGACACATGCATTCTCGGGAACCTCCACGTTGAACACGCCGCCCGAGACCGCGTACGGCTTCGCGTAGCTCGTCCAGGAAGACGTGCCGCAGTCGTAGGCGAGGCCGAACGCCTTGCCCGCGACGAACGCGAACTTGCCGCCCGAGATGTACACCATCGACTCGGTGGGCTCGGAGAGCGTGCCGGAGGCAAGACCCGATCCATATTCATTAGAGACCTTGCGCACCCACATCTTGCAGTTCGCGAAGTCGCCACCGGTGATGTTGAGGCGCGTGTTGTACGGATGGCGGATCTTCATGTCGATGAGACCGTTGATCGTGCCGCCGGAAATGTTGACTACGGTATCGATATCGCAGCCCACCGCCGTGTCGTTCGCCGCAAAATCAGCCGGGAGCGTCTGGTTCACCGTGTAGAGGTACGTATCGAAGAATATGCCGGTATCAAGGATTGTACCGCCGGAGATGTTCACGTAGTTCTTCGACTGCACCTTCCAGCCCACGCCCGTATTCTGGTACACGCGCAGGGCAGCGTCGCCGCTCGGCGCGGAGACCGTGCCGCCCTCCATGTTGAACGTGGAGACCACGTCCGAGCCCCAGGCGTTCGAGCTGTTGTTCACCGCGTAGGCGAGGCCGCCCGCCGTCGCGTTCTTAATCGTGCCGGAGGCGAGGGTCAGCGTGCCGCCGCAGTTGTATATCGTCACGGTCTCCTTGCTGTAGCCCGTGTCGGGCTGCGCCGTGAGCAGGACCTGTCCGTCGGCGTTCTCGCTGTTGTCCTGGATCGTCAGCGTACCTTCGTTCGTAAGGAAGTACACACTCTTCGCGTCCGTCGTGTAGCTGACCGTCTTGCCGTTCAGGTCGAGCACCACGTTCTTGCCGGAGGCGACCGTGATGACGGCTGGCTCGGCGGAGTCGGCAATCATCGTGATCGTCGTCTCAGCGCCAGTCGTCGGCACCGCCGCGATGGCCTCGGCGAGCGTCTCGTACTTGGTCGTGCCGATCTGGGCGACCGGCTGCGGCGCCCTGACCGTCCAGTATCCCGCGCTCGGCGTATCCACAGCCACCTCGTAGGTCTCTGTGTCGACATACGCGGTCGGATCGTTGTTGAACACACCGCCCGTGATGACAGTTGTCTTGACATCGCTGATTGTTCCATTGATCGTTCCGCCGGAAATTGTCGTAACGCCCTTGTAGTACGCACGCTTTGCCGAATTGATCGTTCCACCCTTGATATTCAACACGGCAGAGCCATTGTTGTACGCAACGCCATAGTTGACGACATTGTACGTTCCGCTCAGAATCTCGATAGTGCCGGAGTTGTCCGAAAGATCCCAGCTGCCCTTATGAGTCAGCGCGCCTGATTGACCATCGCTTGTGTCGCAAAGAACAAGAGTCGCACCGCTATTAACGCTGAAGCCGTCGTTTCCAGAGCATGACACGTTGTTCCCATTGAGATCAAGCGTTATGCTCTTTCCTGACGCAATATTGATAGTGGACGAACCGAGATCGACATCGGCGAGAAACTTGATTGTCGCAGTGCCGAGCGCATTAGCCGCTGCAAGCGCGTCGGCAAATGTCGAGTAGGCCGTTTCGCCGACCTGCGCTACAGACTGGATCACAGTCCAGGTGCCGTCGCCATTGTCCGTCACCGAGCAGCCTGGACCCAGCAACGCATCCGCAGGATTGAACGTGTAGGTCCCGCCGACAATCCTAAGCGTTCCGTTCACGGCGAACGAACCAGAGAACGTATAGGAACCGCCATTGAAGTTCACCGTCTTTCCGGCAGGAATGGTCACGACATCGGAATAATCAACATTCAATGTGACAAAATCCGAAGCCGTTGCCGCTTCGATAGCCGCTGAAATTGACGGATAGCAAACGTTCCCGATCTTTGCCTCGCAGACTCCTACCTGGTAGGGACAGTAGTCAACTCCAGAAACGGGATAAAACCCATATCCGTCAGCGAGAGAGAACCCTCTAGCAGGATTGTTCCCGTCAGTAGGTGCATTGCTGCCAAAGTACCCGCCCGTGATGTTGAACGTAGACTTGACGGCTGCGAACAGATTAAACTTTACGGCGTTAAAGTTGGCCTGCGTGCAGTATATCTTGCCAGACGCCATGTTGAAGTTGAAGATAGTCTCGGTTGACGCCTGGATGTTGACGTGCATATCGGAATACTTGGGAATCTCAAGCGTACCTCCGATAACGTTTACCGTAAAGTTCGTGACGCCGGAAGAGCAGGAGAAAAGGTTGTTTATGAAGGAACTATTGTTGCCGATAATAGTCCCGTAGATGTCAAAGGTCGAGCCAGTCTCTGCATTCTTGGTGTTGTATTCGACACTGCCAAAGCATTCTGCATAGACGGTGACGTTTTCGCCTAACGTCGCCTTCAGCCCCGTGTTGTCGGCCATCGAAACACATGGAAACACGGAATGAGACGTCGTGATTGGCGTAAGGACGATTGTGCCAGTTCCGTCTATCACAAGTTCTGCGCCATTCTGCAGATAGAACATAGGGCCAGACGGATTGGCGCTCCGCGTATACGTTACATTGTGGCCGTTGAGATCGAATACAACGCGCTTGCCGTTGACGACAAGCTTGTCGTTCCAGCCCTGGGTTGTGCTGTACTCAATGTCTTCGATCAGCTGGACCGCATCGCCATCCTGCGCCGCGGCAAAGGCATCCGCCAGCGTCGTGTACTCCGTCGTGCCGATCTTCGCCACAGGATCCGCGGCCCATGCGCTATCAGCGCAGATTAGCGCGAGGGCGAGGGCGGCGAACTTCGACGCCATGGAACCAATAATGTCTTTTAGCTTCATTGTTTTCTTTCTCCGTTGTTAACGTGAAATGGATTTGTCTTCTTCGGTCTCGGCGACTTCCTCAACGTCTTTGCCGAAGCAGCCGGCGACATAAGCAACGGCAATAGCCAGCCCAACCGCCGCCGCGATTGCGAGCAGAATCTCGACAAAGAACACCATATACCAGCCGTTCGTCTCCGCCGCGCAAAGGTTCTGCGCAGCCAACAATATGATGCAAACTATGGTGGTCTTCCATATCGCGGCCTTTCCTAGAAAACTGCGAAATGACCGCCTACAAGCTGGCAAATAAGCGCGCTTAAGCGCGAGCAGCTTGCAAATGGGGGGGT
>DFGM01000117.1:40127-58805 GCA_002371755.1 Verrucomicrobia bacterium UBA3750
CGGGTAGATATTACAAGCCCGTCAAAACCCGCCGAATTCAACGGGGGTTTTGCTAAATACGCGCTTGAAACGAGCTTAAACAATGCGAATAGAGCCTTTTTTGAGAAGAATTGGCGCACATTATAGCATATCCGTCCGCCGCGAACAAGGGGTAAAATTCGCTTTTTTGTGGAAGTTTCGGGATTTAAAATCTCCGGGCCGGGATAGGCGAGACAGGAGTTGTGGATGGCAAGGGGAGAAGAGGCTCGAATGGAAAGGCGCGCTTCATGGGCAAGGCGGATTGCCATCTTCGAGCGGGAAGAGGCGGCCGAGAATCTGTTCCGCCGGGGTAAGGTATTTCTTCTTGTTGTTGCACTCCTTGCAGCATGGCACGCAATTGCCGCGAGTAGTTGCGCCGCCGCGCGCGAGCGGGATTACATGGTCGAGCGTGAGCTCGGCCGCGCCCACATGCCTGCCGCAGTAATGGCAAACGCCCTTTTGAAGCTTTGCGCGCCACCAATCCGTCTTGCGCAAATCCCTCGCCTTCGCCCTTTCCTTCGCCACATGCGCAGGATCGGAACGGATGTCTATCCAATCTTCGTTCATTTCGCCTTGTCCTCGCCAATGAACTCGCACGGAGCCTTGTCGGCATAAAGTCCCTCGGCAAAACGAAAGCCGTAGACGATATGCGTAGCCGCAACGCCTGCGGCAGTCCACGCCCATTCCAGGGGATTGCGCGAAAACGACGTCACAAGGACGAGCGCCACATAAAGGATTAGCGGCGCGAAAAGCACCCACGAAGCGCACATTATGAGCGTGGACACCAGACATACGCAAAGATACGCCACGAAAGCCGTCGGCACGAAGTAGCCGAGCCTGAGCGAATTCGATGGATAGCGCTTGCAGAAGTAGCCGCGATGGAAGGCATAGCGGCCCAACTGCCTGAGGTGCGGACCGAAGAGCGCGCGCCTGTGGTGGCACACTATCACCCAAGGGTCGTAGACAATCCTCTTGCCGGAGTCGACGATATCCTTGCAAAGGAGAGTATCCTCGCCGGGCCAGAAATCAGTCCTGTAGCCGCCTATGGATTCAAGAATGTCTTTGCGGACAAGGAGATTGCAGCTTGGATAGTCGTCCACATCCTTGCGGACGCTTCCTGCGACATAGCGGTAGCGGAAGTTGCCCGAGACGAGCAAGTTGGCATAGACCCTTCCGCCGGCTTTTTCGCGGAATCCGTCGCCTGGTGGAGTCACGCCGGGCCCGCCAACGGCACCCACGGTGAAATCCCCGAAATATTTGACGGCATATTCAAGCCAATGTGCGTCCGGATAGGCGTCATCATCGATGAAAGCGACGATATCGCCAGACGAACGCTTTATCCCCGCATTGCGCTTTTCGGCCGGGCGCACCTTTCCTGTGGGGACTACCGTGATGCGCAGAGGGTCAAACCCGACATCGAAAGGTTCGTCCGGGAGGACGATGAGTTCCCAGTTGGCATAAGTCTGCACCTCAAGAGCGGCAATGCACTCGCGAAGCATTTCCGAATCGCCCGGGCACGCCACCACGACGGAGACTTTGGGCGGGCGCGGCATCGGCGGCGGCACTTCCACGCTGTCGTAGTATTTCAGCACCTTGAGGCGATAGAAGACTGCGAGCGTATCCATCGCCATGGACTTCACCGTCTTTGGCTTCAGCGCGCCGAACTTGCTGCCGAACTTGATTACCACCGGTGCTTCCACTATCTTCGCGCCGCGGGAATGCGCTATGGAAAGGAGTTCCAGATCGAAAGCGTACGTCTTCACCAGCATTCTATCGAGAGCGTCGCCCAGCACCCTGCGACGGAACAGTTTCATGCCGGTTTGCGTATCGGTTATGGGGAGGCCTATGAAAAGCCGCACCCAGGTGAAATACGCCCAGCTCACAATCCGCCTGTGCCATGGATACTGCACCACGCTGCGCTTGTGGCGCTTGGAGCCGATGGCCACATCGGCATTCGCCTCGATCAGGGCATGGAAGAAGCGCGGGGTCTGCTTAGGATTGATGTCGAGGTCGCCATCGAGCAGCATCACGTATTCGCCCTCGGCGCGTTCGAAGCCGGCGCGCAATGCACCGCCCTTCCCCCCGTTTACGGCAAGATGTACGGGAGTGGCGGTCACATACTTCCATGCGGCCTCGTTCGAATAGATGAACTTGCCTATCGCATCCCACGTGCCGTCGGAAGAGCCGTCGTCCACCGGTATGAGCTGCACCCTGACGCCATGGCTCTCGAAAAGAGCGGCCACCTGGGCGAGGTTGCCCGCGATTTCGCCGGCGAGATTGTAGACGGGCATGACGATAGAGAGCCTGCCATCGCCAATGGCCTGCCTCGTTTCCTGCCACATTCCTTCAATCTTCGTCATGGTCTGTATCTATATTCGCCGTTTTCGCCTGCCGCAGCGGCACCGCTACCGCAAGGGCTTTTGCATAGATGGAGGCAGCGCCTTTCCGCGCACCTGTTTCCGCAGCCGGGCCGGCGGCGCAACATCACGCGCCGGCGGCGGAGATGGCGGCTGCTGCCCGGGGACTATCGCCTCGGCGTGCTCCTTAGTGACGAGAGCGGTCCGTTTGTAGCCGTGATGCGCGAGGAGGCGGCGGAACGCCTGGGCTTCATGCATCCTGTCGAACTCGTAAAGACGTATGTGAACGACCGTATCGTGCTTGACGCCGTGCTCCTCCAGGATTTCCGGCACATCTTCAGGCCGCACGTAGCGTCCATGAAACTTCACCCCGCTTCCCACGATTTCAAGAGACGGATGCGCAAGCCCCGTCTCGATTGTCGAGGTGGTGCGACAGCCGCACAACGCGCAAAACGCGGCCAGCACGGCGAACATGGCGCAATGGCGCATCACTTCGACCTCGCTTCGAGAATAGCCTCCACTCGTCTGGCATCCTCGGGAGTATCCACGCCTATGCCCTGGTCGTCGCATTTGACGATGGCTATCCTGGCGCCCATCCAGAGCGCCCGGAGCTGCTCGAGCTTTTCGGCGCGCTCGATTTCGCACGGGGGTTCGGCGATATACTTCTTGAGGAACGCTCCGCGATAGGCGTAGATGCCGAGGTGGCGCACATAAAGACCTGAAGCGAAATCCGGCTCTGCATCGCGGTTCACGGGGATGGGGGCGCGCGAAAAATACATGGCGCCGCCATCGCGGTCGGTCACTACTTTCACCACGCTCTTCGCGTTGTAGTCCTCAAGCGACCGCAAGGGCGTGACGGCCGTGGCCATATCCCACTTCGCCTCGAGCTTCAGTTTCATGGCGAGGCTGTCGATAAGGGCCGGGTCGATAAGGGGTTCGTCGCCCTGGATGTTGACGAGGATATCGTCATCGGCGAAATCGGCGGCTCCCAGAAGCTCGCCGGCGCGCACTCTTGCCGCAAAAGCGATGCGGTCGGTGCCGCTCGGAAGTTCGCTCGGAGTCATCACGGCTACTCCTCCGCGCATGCGCACGGCATCGGCAATACGCTCGTCATCCGTAGCTACGAGCGTTTCATCAAGGCTTTTCGCCTTCTTCACGGCTTCCACCACCCATGCCACAAGAGGCTTCCCGGCCAGGATGGCGAGAGGTTTGCCGGGGAATCTAGTCGATGAGTATCGGCTCGGAATTATCCCGTATGTCTTCATCAAGACTCCTTTCTTCGCGTTCTTCCTCGAATTGCACTCTGTTGAAGAAATGCCGCCTCAGCACAGGCAGACGCCTCTCCTGACGCTCAAGCGACCACATCGCAAAACGCCATTTGCGCTCGAACTTGTATACCGGAGAGAGCCCGGGGTGGAAGTCCTCAAGCTTGTCGCGCATGACGGAGAGCTGCCATTCCATGGCGTGCGTGCGGAACTCGAACCCGCCCATGAAGCGTTCTGCAAGCTCGCGCATTGGGACGCCATGCTTCTTCTGGTAGGCTTTCAGGGCGTGGGCGTAGAAGCCGAGGTAGAAGTTCATCAAGTTGGCGAGGTTCTCGTCCGTCATCGAAAGGTCCGGCCAGCCGAAAGAGCCCCTCACGGAACAAGTCGCCACGGCCTTTGGCACGACGCGCTCGGCGATGATGTCGTATTCAAACTCGTAAATCTCCTTGCCGATGCCGTAAAGCGGCGAATTGGTCTTCGGGTCGAACTTCTTCATCGCCATGTTCTGCGCTGCCGCGTCTCCCATGAGAGTGGCCAAAGCGAGCACGACCTCCTTCTCCTCTATGGAAGAATCGTCTGCATTGCAGAAATAGTTGGCGGGAATGGAGTCCATCGGTTCGCCATCGAGCCTGCGGCGGATGTAGAAGTCGATCGTCCTTTTGCCGGACTGCTTGCGGCGGCGCAGGATGCGATACTCCGAAAGGCTCATGCCGAGCGCCTTGAAGCATTCGATGCGCGCAAGCATGTAGGCGGAATAGTCCTTGGCCGACTTGGAGAAGCGCTTTTCAATCATGGAGTGCTCCAATGGGCCGCGATTGGTCTTGTAAACGACTTCGCGGGTGCGCCCCTGGCCGATCTTCGCATCGTCCTCGTCGCCTCTAAGCTCGTAGACATTGGCGTATTCGATAAGTTCGTCCTTGCTCATGAGCGCGCGGATGTTGGAAAGAAGCACCTCGCTGCGGTCATCGGCGCCGGGATGCATCACCGGACGCCCTTCCACATAGCTCGCGCCCGGCAGAGCCGTGCGCCTATCGTCGAAAGCAGGCGTGGAGCCATCGCTGGAGCGCGTATAGATTTCACCCGTCACATACATGTAGAGGAGCTCGACAAACGCCTTGCTCGTCTCGTCGGCAAGTTCGGGCGAAGTCAAAAGAGACTCGTAGAGAGCCGTGATTTCGCCTATCCTCTTCACTATCCCGGCCTGATCGATGCGCCCCAAGGCGATAGATTCCATCAGCCGCTCAAGCCCGGGGATTATCTTTTCGAGTGCGACGCCGCGCTTGAGCCCGAAAAGCTCAATCTCATGATGACCGCGCAACTTCGGCTGCCGCGTGAACGAATACTGGTTGCCTTCAAAGACCGACACGAGTTCGCGCAACTCCTTCACGAACAAATCCAGATCTGTCGCCGCCAGCTCCGCGAAAGCCTTGAAGGCGGGGAAACTCATGAAATGCACGCCCTTGGCCGAATGGTAGTAGCGCATCTTCGTGGAGATTCGCTTTTTGCTGGCGGCGAGCTCCACCTGCATTTCGGCCTGGGTCCAGGCAAGCGGTTTCACGCGCCACTCTTGGCCGAGCTGACGGTAATGCTCCAATGTAGCGTCGTTCCTATCCCCCATCACCACATCGCCAAGGCCAAACCCGATTGCATCCGAAAGAAGCCAGTCGTCGGCCGCGAAAAGACGCTTGGAAGGCACATCGCGCTGCGAAATCTCAATCTTGTCCGCCACCACGTTGGAACAGAGGATTTCCTTCACGAGCACATCGCCCTGCTTGAGCTTCGGCACGCGGCTGAACTTCCAGAACCTGCCGTCGAGAAGAGGGAACGCCGCCACGGCATGGTTGCCCGTCGTCATCGTAAAGATGCGCCCCGGGGTCTTCTTGCGCAAAGACGCTTTTTCGACGATAAGGACGCTTGGGTGCTCGCCCAAGTGCCGCGAAATGCCGCGTTCGAATATGAACGTATCCTCCCCCAGGTCCCAGGCGCGGAACTCGCGCTCCTTGCCC
This sequence comes from Verrucomicrobia bacterium UBA3750, assembly GCA_002371755.1. Classification (GTDB taxonomy): domain Bacteria; phylum Verrucomicrobiota; class Kiritimatiellia; order RFP12; family UBA1067; genus UBA1067. Next base: position 45,774 of record DFGM01000117.1, read on the forward strand.
ATGGCCACGGTCTTCACCGTCTCGCGGCGAAGCTTCCCGGTGCGTCTGATGCGCCCGATGAAGGAGCGAACGACACTCATTCGCACCCCCCGTGGCTGTGGTTGTGGTCATGACCGCATTGGCAGTGAGCGTGGTCGCCTTCGCCGTGGTCGTGAGAGCACCCGCAATGATGGTGCTCATGGCCGGAAGCCTTCATTTCCCTGGCGATAAGCTCTTCCGCCATTGCACCTGTCGCATCAAGAGCCGCATCATCGGCCGCCGCAAGAAGATTCTGCAAGGCGGGCAAGATATGCTTCGTAAATCCGCTCTTCCCCAACGATGCGAGCCTGCCGAACGCGCCAAGCGCCTGCACAAGCCTCTCCACAGCGGCAAACTTGACGGTCTCTGCCAATTCGGGGCGATTCGCCTTTTTCGCGTAAAGCGCGGCAAGCGCACGCCTTTCACCTTCCCGCAAATCTACGTATGGATCATAGATGAGACTTGCAAGGTCGTATGCAGCAGGACCCTTCCGCATCCCTTGGAAGTCTATTATCTTGAACTCCTCGTTCTTCCAGATGATGTTGGAAGACTGGAAATCGCGATGCACGAGCGCCATTGGCTCGGCAAGAAGCCTCTTTGCAACGCCTTCAAGCTCCCTGCGAACCGCTTCAGGCATTTCCATATGCATGCGCTCGCCCAGATAGTGCTTGGCGAAAAGCTCCCGCTCCCAGGCGTAAAGGCTGTCGTCGAAAGGCGCTTCAAGCTCCAAGGGGCAATCTAGCGAATTGAACTTTACGAGTTCCTCCACCACCGCCACATAGTCGTAAAGCCTGTCTTCGCCGCGACGCTTCGAACGCGCAAGCAAATCTTCACTCCCCGCATTCTCCATGACGAGCGTCTTCATCTCGGGCAAATCGGCGAGAATGGACGGCACCTTGACGCCCTGCTCCTTCAGCCACTTGGCGTGGGAGGCGTATCTGGCGTTTTCGGCGCGCTTTTCATCATCATAGATGACAATGTATTCCTTCGCCGTCTTGAAAAACGCCCTGTCGCTGCCGCGCGCACCGCAAAACTCGACGTCTTCAAGCCCCGTCGCCTTTATCTGCGGAATATCGCCAAACGCATTCGTTTCGCCATCGCGGTTGAGCTCTATGTAGGAATCCACCGTGCCGGCATCAGTCCACAACATCCCTTCGGGCTTTACGGCGCGGACGAACTTCCCATCCATCATCGCCTTCTCGTATGCGTCCACTATGGACGAAAAGCCCTCTTCCTTAATATAAGAGAGGATGCCCGCCTTCAGTAGCGCAATGCCGCAGTAAGTGAACGTGCCGCCCCAGCCAGGGTCGGGACTGCGCCAGCACGTGACGAGACTCGCGTCGGGCTCGACCTCTATCGTCCTCGGCCCCTCTTCGCTCACCAAAGCGCAACCGATGATTTCGGCGCCCTTCGCGCCCTTCCAATCGAACTTCGGCAGCGCCTTATCCCCGAGCTCGAAGACGATGTCGCCGTTCACCAGCCAGAAGTCATCCTCGCCAATCCAATCCCTAAGCGGGTTCAAAACCCCACCCGTGCCGAGAATCTCAGGCTCGTAGACCGCCCTGCAGCCATTGTCCTTGCACCAGGCTTCCACCTGTTCGTGGAGGTAATGGCAATTGACGGCGATTTCCTCCACACCCTGTTCGCGCAGCCACGCGACGACCCTCTCCAGCATGGCGACGCCCCAAACAGGCAAAAGCGGCTTCGGGACGACACAGGTAAAGGGACGCAGACGCGTTCCAAACCCAGCCGCCAGAACTATCGCCTTCCTTGCCATCCTGCTACCTGTATACAGCCCTCTGGCGCTGAGTCTTCATCTTCGGGGTCTCAAGGTGAAGCGTATACCATTGGTCTCCCAGGCCAGAGTTGTTGAACTGCACGAGCCTGTTGTTCATGAGGAGTTCGTGGTTGCGCTTGAGAGTCTCGTTGTCGCTCTTCTTGAGTGCATCGCCCAGCACCTTGAAAGCCTTGTCGGAAAGCGCCTCGCGCTCTTTGGGGTCCGTCGCCTTCTCTGCACGTTTGACCAGTATCCAGCTCATGCAGGCCGCCGGAATCACGTTCTGGTTGTATCTTGTCCTCGCCGTCGCCTTGGCATAGACCTTTTCGATTTCCTCCGTCTTGGCGTCCAGCATATAGAGGCGCGCCATCTTCATGGCGTACGAGGCGGGGTCGAGAATAAGCGCCTTTGGCATAAGCTCGTCCACGGCGGCGAAGTCTTTGATCATCCAATGGAGATGAAGTTTCATGGTGGCGATCTGGCGCGAGAACATCATCACCCAAGGGCGGTACTTATCGAGGCGCTTCGTCTCCTCCAAAGCCTTGCGGACGTTTTCGGCCATATCCGCTTCGATGATGCGCTGAGCCTCCTTCATGCTGCCCGGCGGGCGGAACTGCCACATGCGCATCTTCGCTTCGGCGGCCTTGCCGCCCGAGACGATTATGCCCTGGACAACGGCGGTATCCGCCTTTATCTTGCGCATGAAATAGAAAGATAGGCCGGCCTGGACGGCGAGAAAGCCGGCTATCGCCCAGAATGCGCTCCACCCGGCCCCGGCGTCAAACCCGAAACGCGCCGTGCAGAAAGTGCCGGAAGCGGCGAACAATGCCAATATCAAAGTCAACATGATTCTGTTGGATTCCTAAACTCCGGGGCGCGGCCCCGGGAGCGTCATTTTTCGCCGAGCATGCACTTGACGGAGCAAGAGCACGCGGGCTTGTCGTTTACGTATCCTTGGAGTTCGAAGGAGACGAGCGGCTTTCTTATCTTTATTATCTTAGCCACGGTGACGAGCTTGTCGCCCGGCCTCACCGGCTCCTTGAAGCGCGCGTTCTCGACCGCCGCAAGGATGAAGGAAGCCTTCTTGTCCTCGCCGCCGATAAGCCCGGTTGCCACGAGACCTGCGCCTGCAGCCTGGGCCATCGATTCGACGAGCACCACGCCCGGCACTATGGGGAAGTCGGGGAAATGGCCGCGGAAGAAGTCGTTCTTCTCCGTCGTGTAGGTATATTCGGCCAGTGCGCCCGTATCGTCGGCGGCAATGAGCGTATCGACGAAAAGGAATGGCGGGCGGTGCGGCAAAAGCTCGATGCCGGGAATGCCATACTCGTTCTTGAACTTCGGGTATTCCATAGTCTTACGCCTTCTTGAATACGAGTATGCCGTTGTGGCCGCCGAAACCGAGAGAAGAACTCAGCGCCACGCGAATATCGCGCTGGACGCCCACGTTGGGCGTGTAGTTGAGGTCGAGCTCCGGGTCTGGGTTCTCGTAGTTGATTGTTGCCGGCACGAAGGAGTCCTTGATGGCGAGCGCGGTGAGCGCCGCCTCGATTGCGCCTGTGGCACCGAGGCAGTGGCCGTGGAACGGCTTCGTGGAGGAAATGTTGATTTTCTTCGCCTGCTCTTCGCCGAAGACGCGCTTGAAGGCCAGGGTCTCCATCTGGTCGTTGAGCTTCGTCGAAGTGCCGTGGGCGTTGATATAGTCGACCGTCGTCTTGTCGTCCACGCCTGCATCCTTGAGTGCGATCTCGATTGCCTTCACGGCGCCGTCGCCGGAAGGGTCGGGGGCGGTGATGTGGTAGGCGTCGCAGCTCGCGCCGTAGCCGGCGAGTTCGGCGTAGACCTTGGCGCCGCGCGCCTTGGCGTGCTCTTCCGTCTCGAGGATAAGGACGGCTGCGCCTTCGCCCATCACGAAGCCGTCGCGGTCGATATTGAACGGTCTGCAGGCCTTCTCGGGGCAGTCGTTGAACTTGGTGGCGAGCGCCTTTTCCTTCATGAAGCCGCCGACCGTGAACTCGAGTATGGTGGCCTCGGTGCCGCCGGCAATCATCACATCGGCACGGCCGGCGCGAATCATGTCGAGCGCGAATCCGAGCGCATCCGTCGAAGATGCGCACGCGGTCACTACGACCTGCGCAGGGCCCTTCGCCCCGAGCGAAATGGCCACATTGCCTGCCGCCTCGTTCGCGATGAGTCCGGGAATGGCGAGAGGAGAGAGCCTGTCCGGCCCGCGCTCGAACAACGTGCGGAAGCCTTCTTGCGTCACTTCAAGACCGCCGATGCCGCAACCGAACATCGTGCCGACCCTATCCATATCCGGCTTCGATTCGGCGGTATAACCGGCATCCTTCCACGCTTCGCCGGCCGCGACGACCGCATATTGCGAGAAAAGCCCAAGATGACGAATCGCCTTTTTGTCGATAAAACCCGTGCCCAGGGCGTATTCTTCGAAGCCGTGGACCTCTGCGGCAACCTGGCAAGTGCAACGCGACGCATCGAACTTCGTTATCTTGCCGACTCCTGGCTTGCCGGCCTTTACCGACTCCCAGGTGGCGTCCTTGCCGTTGCCGACGGCCGTTATCATTCCGATTCCTGTAATCACTACTTTCTTCATGGTGGGATTATCCTTGTGTTGTAAGTTGGCTGTTTTGAGATTGTTTCGTCTTTTTCCTACAGATTCGGCCAGGTGCAGTAGGTGCCTGCATAGGTAAGGCCTGCTCCGAAGCCTACCATCACTATGTTCATTCCCGGCTTGAGTTCGCCGGCGCGAACGGCCTGATCGAGCGAAATCGGTATGGAAGCGGCCGAGGTATTCGCCGTAGTCTCCAGATTGAGCCAGAACTTCGAAAGCGGCAGCTTCATCCTGCGCGCCACGGCTTCGATGATGCGTCCGTTGGCCTGGTGCGCGAAAACGCGATCCAGCGTCTCGGGCGTAGTGCCGAGTTTCTCGCAAAGATCGCGCGCCACCTTGGAAAGAGTCCTCACCGCGAACGCAAACACGTCATGCCCCATTAGGACGAGTTCCGGCTTTTCTGGCTCCGACTTTGCAGGTATGCCCATCTCGTTGAAAGGCAGCGCATTGCGGCAGCCTCCCGTGCGCGAAATGAAATGGGCGCCTTTGCCGTCCGCGCCAAGTATGGTGTGGGCGGTGGTCTTGGAGGATGCGACTCCGGGCGCTTCGTCGTTGCCGAGCACCACCGCGCCCGCACCGTCGCCGAAAAGTATGCAGCTCGAACGATCCGTCCAGTCAAGTATGCGCGTGAGGGATTCCGCGCCAATCACCAGCGCCTTCTTCTCCGGATAGAAATTGACGAACCCCCTCGCCTGCTCCAAAGCGTATACAAAGCCGGCGCACGCCGCCTGCAAATCGAACGCCCCGGCGTTGTCGCAGCCGAGAAGCCCCTGGACTATGCATGCCGTAGACGGGAATGGATTATAGTCCGGCGTAGACGTCGCTACTACGATAAGCCCTATCTCTTCGGGCTTCGTCCCTGCGGCATCCATCGCCCTGCGGGCGGCTTCCGCCGCCATCGTAGATGTGGATTCACCCTCCCCCGCCACATGGCGCGAGTGGATGCCCGTGTGGGAGAATATCCACTCGTCGGTCGTGTCAAGCGACTTGGCTATATCGTCGTTCGTCACGACCTTTTCGGGCAAATAGCTCCCTGTGCCTAATATACGTATTCCCATGCCTGAGCCTTTCGTCGGTATTTGACCTATATTATACTATATTTGCCCCCGCATGTCCAGCGGGTGCGGCGGCGAGGGGTCTCGCCGCCCTACCGCCGTGGCACACCGGTAGAATGCGGCGGGCAGGGCGGTGCGCCCCTCCCGAATCCAATGCCCATCACTCCAAAATCCAATGCCCATTGAATCCGAATTCAATGCCCATTGGTTTCCAATTCAATGCCCATTGAATTCCCGACCAATGCCCATTGGATTCCCGGCCAATGCCCATTGGTCGCGCTTGCAGTGCGACGGCCCAGATTCCGGCTAGTCTATAGTCCTGAGAACAGTGCGGCGACGGGGCGGTCGCGCCGCCAGACGTCGATGGCGACGGCTCCGAGGCCGGGGTGGCTGTCTATGCGCTTCGCCGCCACCCGCAGGCGGCAGATGTTTAGCGCCAAGCGCCATTCCTTCTCGCCCAACCCAGACCTTTCGACCATTCTGCGGAAGAGCACGGCCAAACGTCTGCGGCTCGCGGCGGGAATATTCTTTCTGATGCGGTCGGTAATCGCGTAGGCGAGATCCTCGGCGGAGGAGCCAAGCGTAAAATCGTCAAAATCGTAGAAAGAGACGAGCTTTCCGCCGGAAAACGAATAATTGCGGTATTGGAAATCGGCGTGTATCGGCACGAGGCGGCTTCCTTCGTAGGTGCGCTCTTCATGCGGAATGGAGAGGAGCGGGGAAAGAAAACCGCGCCAAATTGCATGTTTTGCCGCGAAAGAGGCAACTTTGGCGTATAATGCCTCTACGTCTCGCGGAGGCTTGGGGGAGGGCACAGCCGAAGGGAAGTGTGCGCTTGCCGCCATGTAGGAATCCACAAGCGAATCGCACTCGGAATCGGTCATCCTGTCGGCAAAAATGTGTTTCCCTTCCAGCCATTCGTGGCATACGACCGGCATATCGTGCCAAACGAACGGTTCTGCAACAAGGAGTCGAGGGAAATATTCAATGCCGCGCTCATGCATTGCGGCGATAAATCGATTAGACTTCGCCGCCTCTTCCAAGGATTCCGGATGAAGCACCTTGATGAAGCATTTCTTGCCGGAATCGCCGATTTCGCCCCGAAAAACATCATTTGCGCAGTCAATGTGGAGGCGACAAAGGCTCACCTTGGCGCCAAGATGCGCTTCAAGGGCCGCTTCCAGTTCAGAGAGGAGATTATCGTCAACTAGCCGCATAGAGTTTCTCCTGCCACCTTCGCCGGGTTTCTCAGCCGCCGCATCACTTTGCCAACCTGCCAAGCATATTCGTGGTGGAGTAGCCTTCCAAACGGCTGAGGGTGGCCACCTCGCCGCCATAACTTGCCACAAACCGCGCTTCAGGCCAGTTTTCCACCGTATATCCCTCCTTGGCGATTACATCCGGCCTGATGGCTTCAACGACTTCCATCGCCGTGTTTTCGCCGAATATGACGACGGCATCCACGGCTTCCAACCCGGCGAGCACGAGCGAGCGTGTATTTTCATCCTGAATAGGACGCGTCGGGCCCTTGTTGCGTTTTACGGACGCATCGGAGTTGACTGCCACGACAAGCCTGTCGCAGAGTTCCTTCGCCTGGGCTATGGAGGAGAGGTGTCCGGCGTGGAGGCAATCGAAGCATCCGTTGGTAAAACCCACCTTCAAGCCGTCTTTTTGCCAACTTTCGACCTGAGCCTTGAGTTGGGCGAGGGAGAGGATTTTGCGCGAGAAAGGCGCGTTGCCGTGGAGATTGCCGACGGCGGAGCGAAGTTCATCCAACGAAACCGTGGAGGTGCCGACTTTGCCCACGACGATGCCGGCGGCGAGATTGGCCAGGGCCATCGCGCCTGCGATACCGGCCTTTGAGGCAAGTGCGGCGCCCAGGACGGCGATCGTGGTATCGCCCGCGCCCGAGACGTCGTAGACTTCGCGCGCCTCGACTTTAAGATGCAAAGGATCCGCCCCCTTCGCCTCCCCGGCGCCCGGTTTGCGCACATGGAGCATGCCGTGTTCCGAAAGCGTGACCACGGCGTGGCCCGCGTCGATACCCGATATGAGCTCACGCGCCGCCGCCGCCACCGAGGGTATGAAGTCCGCTCCCGCAGGGTCGAACTTCCTGCCGGAGACGAGCTCGAGCTCCTTGCGGTTGGGCTTCACGAGCGTCGCGCCCGCATACTTCGTGTAGTCGCTCCCCTTCGGATCCACAAGCGAGGGCAGCCCCAACTCGCGGCAACGCCCTATCACATGAGCGAGGAGTCTCTTCGTGAGAAAACCCTTCGCGTAATCGGATATGATGACGAGGGAAGCCTCTGCAAGCAACTTGTCGGCCTCGGCCATCGCGGATTCTTCCTCTTCCGGGGAAAGAGGCGCGACGAGCTCGCGGTCTACGCGAAGCATGTGGTTGTGGCCGCACACGAAACGCGTCTTCAGCGTGGTCGGGGCTGTTTCGGATACGGCAAAACCCGTCCGGACGCCGTTTTCTTCAAGTATGCGCCTGACCTCATCGCCAGCCGCATCCTTGCCGATGCGTGCGAGCAGGGAGACTTTTGCGCCAAGCGAGCGCAGGTTTATGGCCACGTTCCCCACGCCGCCACACACGTCCTTCTCGGATTTCCACTTGAGCACAGGCACGGGCGCTTCGGGGGAAACGCGCTCCACCACGCCGTAGACATAGCGGTCCAGCATGATGTCGCCGACACAGAGGATGCTGGCGGACGGGATTTGCTCTACGATATTGCGCAGGTTTGTCATCAGGCTTTTGCCTCCGTGAGAATTGCGGAAAGTTTCTCCATCACCGCGTCGAAGGGTATGGCATCGATTGTATCCGCGGCCAGGGATTGGACGTTAGGCGCGTCCTTTGGTGCGGCGCGCCCTGCGTCGAACGACGTGAAGCACATGATTGTGGGGCGGCCGGTGCGCCAGGCTATATGCGTGGGACCCGTATCGTTGCCGATTATGGCGAGAGAACGCGCCGCCAATTCGGGAATGTCCGCTATTTGCGCCTTCCCCATGAAGTCGACCGCATCGGGATTGTCGCGGCAAATGGTCGAAATTTCCTTTTCTTCGTCTTTTGTGCCGAGAACGACGGTCTTTATGCCACGCTTGCCGAGTGCGAGGGAAACTTCGCGATAACGGTCGGCCGGCCAGCGTTTCTGCGTATTCCCGGCGGAACAGCCGGGGATGAGAAGCACATAGCGTTCAGGCAGGAGGCCGAAGTTCCTCCCCTCGCCACGCACTTTGGACATGTCGAACGGGATTGGCTCCATCGCCACAAAGCGCGACTTCGGAAACGAAAACATATACGGGAGCTTCGCGCCCGTCGACCGGAAGACGAACCCGCCCTTCACAAGCCTCGCCCAGACCATTGGATGACGCGTCGCAAACCGCGCGAGCGGAGCATACCTCACGAGCGTGCGGTTGTTGGACTGGAGGTCGTATATCACGGAGTAATGCTTGTCGGCTATCGTCTCCTTTATTATATACCACCAATCCTTCGGCTTGTAGGTGCGATTGTCGACGGCAAACGCATCGAAGAGGCGGGTGCATTTCGCAAGGCCCGTCAAAAAGCCCTGGGTGATGAGCGTGATATGCGCATTCGGGTGCCTCGCTCTGATGGCGGCCATCATCGGCATGGCCATCACAAAGTCGCCAAGCGCACCGTGCTTTATGACGAGGATGTGCTCTTTTTCTTCCATGCCCGCTCCTTGGTTTTCAGCCGAAAAGTTCCTCTTCCAGAGCGGCGCAAATTGCGTGGTAGACGCTCAGGTGGAGTTCCTGGACGCGGAAGGTCTCCGTCTCGGGCACGCGCAGAGCGACGTCGCATATTTTCGAAAGCGTGGATTCCTTTTCGCCCGTGAACGCGATAGTGCGCATATCGAGCGCCTTTGCGACATGGGCCGCCGCGACGCAGTTTGCGCTGTTGCCGGATGTGGAGATTGCTATAAACGCATCTCCGGCGCGCCCGAGCCCCACGAGCTGCTGGGCAAAGGCCGCATCCCAGCCGATATCGTTCGCAGCCGCACTCATCACACCCGTCATCGAGACAAGCGAGACGGCGGCAAGAGAGCCTTCCAGCCGGGTGGCGAGCGACGGCGGCAGGCGCGCGGCCAATCCCGCCGGCAGCGGGCGCTTCTTCTTGAACTTGTTCAGGAGCTCTCCTACGATATGCTCTGCATCGGCAGCGCTCCCGCCATTGCCGCACACCACCACCTTGCCGCCTTCGCGGTAGGTTTCAAGCATCGCCCCGAACGCCGCCATTACCGCTTCGCGGCATGCCTCAAGCTCCGGTCTGCGCCTAAACAGCGTCGCAAATACCGCCTGTGTCGTCCCTTTCATCTGGAAAAACCTTTCTCCGCCCTTTTGGGCATGTATTGCCTGAAATGGAAGAACCCCGCCTCTAGTGCGGCAAACGGATTTTTCCGGCGCACCGCCTTGCGCGCCCAGATGCGCTGCGGGGAGGCGTCGGGTATATCCGCCTCGCCTGCCGCCTTCGCCCCTTCTATCACCGCTATGACCTGCGCCCAGAAGTTGTACTTCTCTATGACGAGCCGTTTCGCCTCCAATATCGCTTCGCGCCGCTTCATGTATTCGCCGGACTCCACCGCCGCATTTATTATCGCAACCGCCTCTTCCGGATCGTCTATGGGTATCGGGATGAAGGATTCGGCGGGAAAATCGTCCGCCAGGTCGGGCGCGCCCGCATAGAATGGAAGGCATTCGCAGAGGAATGCATCCGTTATCTTTTCAGACCAGTAGTGCGGCGCGATGTGGTTCTCCAAGGCGACATGGTATCTGCAAGAATCCATCGCATCGCACTTGCGCGCGAACTCCTTCACGCCATGCCCGTACCACTCGGCACCCGGCGTCTCGGCCACGAAACGTTCAAGGAGACGTATGCGCGCATGGTGCTTCGTCCAGCGCATCGCCTTGGAAGAGCAAATCGCCGTGACGGCATCCGTCTTTTCGCACTTCGGCGAAGACGCCCATTCGGGATAGGGCCTGCCCACGAGGGGTCTATAATACCCGCGCCCCAGATGGTAGCGGGGGTGTTTTTCCGCTTCCGGCGGACGGTTTGAGAGCAAATGCCCGAATTGCGCTGCATAGGCGCGCGTATAGCACTTTATGCTGGTCGGCTCCCATGTGGCGAGAATCGTGTTCGAGCGCGGGCAGGCAAGAAGCTCGCTGCCGTCGCGAAACGTGCCGGCGTCGCGCTCCGGTATCTCATCGTGCACGACCAGCCAGTCGTAATCGTTGCAGGATGCGTCTTCCGTGAACAGGTACCCGGGGCGGTATTCAAAGGGCGTAGCGGAAGAAACCGCCGACACCTTGGAGACGACTTTTATCTTTACCGGCTTCTCCATCACCCTATCTCCGTTTCCGGCGTCACCGCTATGCGGTATTTCCCCCTCATGTGCTCCAGATAGCGCCTGGCCTTGCGCCGCAGCTTTTCGCGCCGGAACCACGGCCAGATTTTCTCAAGCGGTATGGCGGTCTTAGCCACAGGTTCGAAATCGACGAGCTTCAGTTCTATCGAGCCGTCGCCATGGATGAGTACGTGGAAATTCCCCGGCTCGTAAAAGAATGCGCCTTCCCTTATGAGCGCCAGGAGAAGGTCGCGGGATTGGATGTAGATCTCGCGGCGCATCGCGTCGTTTTCCATCTGTCGCCGGCACTCGAACTCGTAAGGGATTATGGCTGAACCATCGGGGTTCGCGTAGAAAGTCTCAATCACCCCCCAGCCCCACTCGGGATGGAACACTCGCTTGCACGTCTCTGGAAGCCTGCTTGCAATCTCCTGCGGCATGGCTTTGAGCATTCCGTCGTATACCGCGACTTCCATCGAAGACGAATTCATGCGTAAATCGAATCTCCGCTTGGCGATTTCGCGCTTTATGGAGGGCTTCATCTTCTGCGAGGAGGCGCAATCTTCGGGTGTGCGGTAGAACTTTGCGCAATATGGCGTGCCGACCACCCTGTAGGCGGCGCGCCTGGTGCCGCGCCCCACTTCTTCAAGCTTCGTGTTTGCGATAATGCGGTTGAACTTGTTGCCGTTCCCCTTTTGCGCGGCGACGCGGATGATGCGCCCGACGCGCCTGTACATCGGCTCGCGCAACGCTTTCTCCAAAGCCAGAGCTGGCGCGAAAGAGCCCTTTTTCGTCCTTTTGCCCTCTTTCCTCTTAATATATATGGATAGGGCGGCGAGCCAATCCTCCTCGGGATATTCCGCTTTCTCCACGATGCGCGCGAGTACGCTTTCGAGCTTGCGCATGCGCTTGGCGCACCAAAACCGCGTTCGCTCCATGGCGTGTAGAGGTATGCGCAGAAGGTCTTCCGCGGCAAGCCCGAGCCGCATGCTCTCGAAGTCGAGAAACGCCGAAACCTTGCTGCCTGAATAGAGGATGTTGCGCCAGTTGAGGTCGCCATGTATCGGAACCGTGGTGGCGCCGCCAAGGTCGTCCGGAACGCTTAGTTTGGGGGCGAGAGGGGCCATCGCGCCCGATAGTGCGCGGTAGTTCTCGACTATGGAGTCGATTTCGACTGTGGTTAGAGCGGCGGGGTCGCGCATTTCGCCGTCGCGCCACTCCATGACGCACATTTCGCCGCCGCATTCCGGCGTTGCGAAAGGGCCTGCAAGGAGTTTGGGCACGAGGGGCGAATTGATTGCATTCTGCCTCTCAAACACCACATCCATGTGCTTTTTAGCGGCAAACTTCACGAATCCCCCACCCCCATCCTCCTTCTCCGCGCGGAAGTTGCGGGAGGAATTGCCGCCCGAGACTTCATTGAACGAAACGAAGCGCACGCCAAGCGCACGCTCCGTCACCGCCTTGAAGTGCTCGGCTTTGTCCGTCATCTGGCTGCCGCTTCCTCGATTTTCGCTGCGAGCTCCTTGCGCATCGTCTCGAACTCCTGGGAGTCGCGCGGCTTGTCGTTCCAGTCGATGAACGTCTGCTGCAAGCCCATGAAGAACTTGCGCGTCTCGTCCTTTTCGCCGAAAGCGTAGTCCGTGAGAAGCGCCTTTTCGACCACATCGAACATGATGCGCTGACGCTCCACGGGCGTAGTGGCGTCAGACTCCGAAAACGCGTTCTGCTGGAGGTATACGGCATCGAGGAACTCCGCCTTCAGGTACGTGGTGAAGTCCTTGAGGCTCGTTCCCTCTTCGCCGACGACCTTCATCATCTGCCCCACTTCATTGCCTTTGCGCAGGATTGCCCTGGCGCGCTCCACTCTGGGCTGCTCGATTACGGAGTTGTAGTGGCTCCATGAGTCGAGAGGGTCGATTGCGGGATAGCGGCGCGCATCGGAGCGTGCGCGGCTAAGACCGTGGAAGCCGCCCACCACCTTGAGCGTCGCCTGGGTGACGGGCTCGTCGAAGTTGCCGCCGGCGGGCGATACAGTGCCGCCAATCGTCACCGAACCGGTGGAGCCGTCTTTGAGCTTCACGCGGCCTGCGCGCTCGTAGAACGCCGCGATGCGGCTCTCAAGATATGCAGGAAACGCTTCTTCGCCGGGGATTTCCTCCAGGCGTCCCGAAAGTTCGCGCATCGCCT
>DFGM01000117.1:58861-59014 GCA_002371755.1 Verrucomicrobia bacterium UBA3750
GCATCGCCTGCGCCCAGCGCGAGGTCGAATCCGCGAGCACCAGCACATTGAGCCCCATCTGGCGGAAGTACTCCGCGAGCGTCACCGCCGTATACACCGAAGCTTCGCGCGACGCGACAGGCATTGAAGACGTGTTGCAGATGATTATCGTGC
>DFGM01000029.1:0-3996 GCA_002371755.1 Verrucomicrobia bacterium UBA3750
TGCGAAAACTGCGTCCGCAACGCCGTCCGCGCCGCAGGTGAGGCGTTGGCAAAAGACTGAGCGATTTCCATGGCAAACATACCTACGACATCGACGACTCTCCTGCGAGACCTTGCGAATGATTCGCAACATGCGCGCTGGTCAGAGTTCGTTACACGCTATCGTCCCATGATGGAAGCGTTCATGCGTGAACGTTTTCCGTCACTTGATGCCGATGACGTGATACAAGAAACGCTTATCGCCGTATGGGCGGCGTTGCCGTCTTACCGCTATGTGCCGGAAGAAAAAGGATATTTCCACAACTACCTGACCGGCATCCTCCGCAACAAGGCGCTCCGGCAGCTCCACAAGGAACAGCGACAGGCGGAGATCGCAGAAAAGGTGCGTGAAGGTGTGCCTCCAGACGGTAGAGCGCGATCAGCGGTATCACCCGAACGCAGTGAGCCGCGTAAGCGGTCGCTAGAGGTGTGCGCGCCGCAAGGCGTAATCCAATCCGCCGATGAACAGGCCTGGCGTGAAACGCTCGTTGAAATCGCGCTCCGGCAACTGATGAACGACGAGTCGATCCAATCCCGCACGAGGCAGGTGTTCTTGCGCGTGGTGGTGAACGGCGAGAAGCCGGAGGATGTCGCCGCCGCGTTTGGGATTACGTGCAATGGCGTTTACCTGATTAAAAACAGGATGATGCCGCGCCTTCAGAAGATTGTGGCAGCGCTTGAAAAGGCGGGGAATATATGAGTCTCGGAGTGGACGAGATAGAGGGAATTCTTTCCTCCCGCGAGCGGATGCCGACGGGCGCGTCGTTCCCGGACGGCATAGTGTTCGGCAGCTGGCGCGTGACGGCCTTTCTCGGGAAAGGCGGGAACGGCGAAGTCTATCGCGTTGTACATGTTTTGCTCGGGACACCCGCAGCCCTCAAGGTGCTTGTCCGCGATGAGCCGCGCGCAAGGGAACGCTTCATGCGCGAGGCGAAACTGCTTTCGGAATTGAAGTCCGCGTCGTTTCCGCAGTTCTTCGAATATGGTGAGGCGAATGGATATGCCTATCTAGTGATGGAACTCCTTGAACCAGGCGATCTGCCGACTGGAGATAGGGAAGTTGCGCGTTTTCTGCGACAGGTTTGCGACGCCGTTGCCGAACTTCATGCCCGCGGAATCGTCCACCGCGACATAAAACCTTCCAACATCCTCTGGCGAACGGTAGGGCGCGATGACCCCATCGCGCCGCAACGGGATGCCGTTCCCGTTCTCGCCGACCTTGGCCTTGCAAAGGATGTTGCGACACCGGACATCGCGACATCGAAAATCGGAAATCCGATTTCGGACATTACAGTTGGCGGCGTTGGCACGCCCGGCTACGGCGCGCCGGAGCAGATGGAGCGCGGCGAGGCGTCAGTAGCATCCGACATCCACGCTCTCGGCGTATTGGCCGACCGCTGTTTCTACGGCAATCCGCCAAAGGCATGGCGGCGCATCATTGAACGCGCGACGTCATCCATTCCAGATCGTCGCTATCCGTCAGTCGCCGCCTTCGTCAAGGCGATACAGAGACGGAACCAGTCGCGGCGGTTGGGAATTGGACTGTCGGTGCTGCTTTTGGCAGGATTGTCGGCCGCCGCTTTTGTCATGCTGTACAGGCGATATGGGGGTGAAGAGTGGAAGTGGTGGTTGATGCGCTCTCATGAACCGATTGTCAGTGTCGAAAAGGAGTATGTGTCGTATGAGAATCCCGTTTCCGGCCGCAGGGGTTACCGCATAGTGACGCAAACAAACACCGTGGACGGTGTCGTCATTCGCTTGAACGGCAAGACGGTTTTGTTCAAGAAACCGATGGTGCTTGAACCGGGTGAATACCGCATAATCGGCCCGGGGCGGCTTGACGCGGACATTTCGGGGTCGTCGAACGCTGTCGTGCGACTGAAAGGCTGCGTCTTGAACAACTTGACTGCGGCAGGGTATCAAAAAAACAAGGTGAACTATATTCTCGAGGGCGATGCCTATCTCAACTTTGCGAACCTCGACGAAGACTACCGTATTCGCAAATGCATTGGGCACTTTGACGGACTTGCCAATGGTGATGGCGGGGATGTCGCGTTTCGCGGCCCGCCGACCCGCGAGGAATTGCGCAAGACGAGACGGAAAGAGCGCGCACGCGAATGGCAGAAAGAATTGGACGAGATAGACGCAACGCGGCACGACGATCATCGCACGCGGATTTATTGATTTCCGCGAAAGATTCCGCGAAAGATTGCGGCCCGAACTTTGCAGTATGAGATAGAGGCAGGGCATACCCTTCCACGGAAGAAGGCGTGAAGTCGCGGTTGCCACGTGCGGATTTTGCAGAATCTCGCCCACAAACGGCGGAATTTTTGCTATAATATGCATCAGACAACTTAAGACTTTGCGTTCGACGCATCGTTTTGGCTCAGGTGAAATGTAGGAAGTTTCAACTGTAAGAGCCGGAACGGAGTGGAGAATGCGCCCTTTGGGCGCATCTTCTTTCCGTGGTTCTTACAGGGCATCCTACAGCCTCACCTGAACTGCGGCAGAGGACTGCGCCCTCTTCCTTTTGCCGCGAACGGAACAGGGGCAAAAGGAAAGAATGGCAACAGGAGCGTCAGAAAAGCTGGCTCAGGAAGGACTGCGCGGAAACCGCGATCGGCTCGCGGTAGGAAAACGCGTCGGCTCCTGCGTAGGGAAGGTCGCACACGACCTGAAAAGTGTGCGCGGCGCCGGTGGTTTTCGACGTCAATACCAAACTGACCGACCGGTTGGAATGGCGTTTGGAACGAAACCCGGTCAGAGCATGTGTCCCGCATGCTCGCAGGGGCGCACTCTTGCTTGGTCTCTCCTTTGATAATGTAAAGTAAAGCACGCCACTCTTTTTGCGCCGAGGGTGTCAACGTGCGAACAACCGGCGCGGAATAAGGAGTAGTCAAATGTTTGGTAGTGAATCTGATGATGAGAGCTGGAGAGAGGGCTTCAGTGATTTCATGAGAAATGTGCGCATAGTCAAAGAGGAGACAATCGAAGCATATATTGACTATATCGAGAAGGTTGCCGCAAAACTCGGAAAGCGGTGTGTGGATCTTGCTGGTAGCAGCAGTCAGTTGAATAAAACCTTCACGAGCATAGATGACGTCAAAGATTGGGCGCGAAAGACAAAGGATAATTATAAGACAGCTCTCAACAGGCTAAACGCATATCTCATGTCACGGGATGGTGGAAAGGAAAACGATAATCCATTAGTAGAGTCATGTTCATCAAAGGATTCATGCAACGCAGATTCTGACGAAGAAAAGAAAGACATAGGGACTGCGCGAAATATGGCCAGCATTCTTATGCAGATAAATGAAATTGAGAAAATGGCCAGAGAGCATGAGGACAAAACCTGGAATTCCGTGTTCAAATGTGCGTCGGCCTATGCACTTGGAATGCCATCGATTGTAATTGCGTTGGGAGTTAACATATTCGGATGCCTGTTTGTTGTCACATCTGCGGTCTTTGCGTTTGGTGGCGTTGCCGCACTTATTCCTGTTTTGCGGCGACCGGGTCGGCAATTGAATGAGATTCAAAGTTATGGGGAGAGAATGTACTTCGAACGCAAGATGATTGGCTGTATTCGACCTGTCGGGTGGACTTTGATGGAAAAGATTTCTCTCATCGCCTCTGCCGCCTTTCTGGTAATCTCTATTTTGCTGCTTGGTTTAGCGAAGGTTTTCGGTTCGTGAAAGAGGAGTACCATGAAAAGATTAATTGCTCTTTCAATGGTTGTTGTTGCTCTGCCTCTTATGGCTTGGTATACTGAGACGTGGTATGATGAAAACACGGGCTATACGTGGACGTACGGCACTAACGGCGATACGGCGGAGATTTACAACGGTTATTCTGCCGCCATCTCGTCTAAGCCGACAGGTACCGTGGCGGTTCCTTCCACGCTTGGCGGCAAGCCTGTGACGAGTATCGGAGAATGTGCGTTCTCCGGTTGCAGCGGTCT
>DFGM01000029.1:4120-11623 GCA_002371755.1 Verrucomicrobia bacterium UBA3750
ACGAGCGTGACGATTGGCAACAGCGTGACGAGCATCGGGGGGCGTGCGTTTGAGGGTTGCGAAGCGTTGACGAGTGTTACGATACCTGACAGCGTGTGGAATATTGGCGAAGGAGCTTTTGCCGGATGTTCGTCGCTACGCCGAGTCGATGCGGCGATTGGACTTAAGCGACTGTTGGATAGTGATGGCATGTTTGCAGATTGCTCCGAAGATTTGGAAGTCGTATATCATCAAACTGCTGAAATAAGCGATGTAACGGCAAGACAGCGGTATCCGTGGAACGGGCTGGTGGATATCACCTGCAAGGTGACGGGGATTGATGGGACGACACCAAAGCAGTATTTCGAGTTGGCGGCCGTGATGCCCGACTCAGGTAAGATTCGCTACGCCGGGCAATTCTGGATTATACAGAATGGAGCGAAAGCGGCTGACCTCTTGGTACAGGCTAACGGGACCTACCATCTGCTTTGGGACGCACAGGCTGATTTAGGACAAGTGCGTTACGAGAACATGATAGTACGTGCCACATTAACAGTACATCAAAAGGTCCAGCTTTGGGAAGGCGGCCCGTATTGGGCGACGACAAACATCGGCGCGGAGAATCCTGAAGATTACGGCTACTACTTCTGGTGGGGCGATACGGTGGGGTACAAGCGCGAAAATAATAAATGGGTCGCAAGCGACGGATCGTCGTCTGACTACTCGTTTGCTTCGACCAGCACACCCACATACGGTAAGAGCACATCCACCTTGCAAAGCGAGGGTTGGATCACGGCGGACAGTGTTCTTGCCCCTGCCCATGACGTCGCGCATGTCCATTGGGGCGGTAACTGGCGCATGCCGACGAAACAGGAGCTAAGTGACCTCGATAGCAAGTGCGACTGGACGTGGACGACAGTGAACGGCGTCAAAGGATATGTCGTAAAAGGCAAGGGCGTGTATGCTTCCGCGAGCATCTTCCTCCCCTGTGCTGGCTACGGCAACGGGACTTCGCTCAGCGATGCCGGTTCGGGCGGCCGCTACTGGTCGTCCGTTCCGAGTTCGGACAACTTCGGCAACGCGTGGCGCCTCTACTTCGATTCGAGCGACCACCGCACGGGCTACCACCGCCGCAACCACGGGCGGTCTGTTCGTCCTGTCCAAGGGTTCACCAATTAGCGAACGAAGTGAGCGCATTCAATTCTTCAATTCTTTATTTCTTTCTTCCTACATGGCGTCGATAGAGAACAGCTTGAAATACGAAGCCGAGGAAGGTGGGGCGAGGCGTCCCGCCGAGCCGGGTGGGGCGAACCCTCCGGGTGAGCCGCAGACTGTGGTTGGCGGCTCGGCGAGATGCCTCGCCCCACCTGATGGTTCACCCAGCCTATGAAAAATTTAAAATGATTGGAGGTACAAGATGAAGATGGCGAGAACAATTCTTACGATGGCGGCGGTGCTTGCCGCGACTGTCGGGTACGCGGGCGACTCTTCGCCGTTTCGGCTGGATACTTCAACATCTCCCGTAGGAGATTCGATCTCCATCTCGTGGGATGCGTCATGGATCGGCGGCAATGCGAATGCGACAGTCGTCATCGAGGACAATGGCACCATAGTTACAAATACTACAGGTGCAGGCGAGTTCACGCACACGCTGACAGGCGACGGACGCCATGATCTCACCTACACTACGTACATCGGCGGCGTTGCGCAGGACGAGGTCTATAAAACTGTTGTTTACAAGGGCAAGTATATAGTTCACTTCGAATCAAATGGCGGCGAAGGGGCGATGGAAGATTGCGAGTTTGTAATTGACATGCCGTCGGCATTGCCGCAAGGGGCATTTACTAAGGACGGATATTTCCTCCTTGGATGGTCTCTGACGCCAGATGGCGAGGCGACGCTGTTTGATGGCGATTCGACGGCGGATATCGTAGCAGATGAAGGCGAGACTGTGACACTCTATGCGGTGTGGCATGAAGGGGAAGGGAGCAGTGCGATAGCTTTGCTTCACAGGTGGAGTTTTAATGAAGACATGAACGACTCTGTGGGGGGCTGTACAGCCGTGTCAGTTGGTAGTGGAGGAGGTGGATATTCGTGGACTAGTGATGGAAAGTCGATTTCCCTTCAAGGGGGATCCTTTGGTACCTCTGGGATTAATCTTGGGGCTAATCTTCTGCCGACAGATGGGACACCTGTTACATTTGAGTTCTGGGCAAAGAATCGTGCTCAGCGTTCATGGAGTCGTCTCTTTGACGTGGGCAGTAGCTCTGGAGATGTTGGCGCGGCTCTCTTGCTTGCTTGGAGTAGTCATAGTAGCGGTTATCCAGCATTATACGCATATAAAGGGTATGGTAATACTGTAGTTGCGGTAGACAACGTTCTTTCGCCGTGTGATTTTGATCGAGAATATCATATCTCAGTTGTTATTGAACCAAATCGTGATGGTGATGGATGTGCTGTATTTACAGTTTCAAAGCGCGATGGCTTGACTGGAGCTGTGATTGAATCATTAGTTAGTAAGTCACCTAGTGCGTGGACTATAGCAGATATACAGCAGAATGAATTCTACCTTGGACGGTCTCACTGGTCTGCTGATCAAGATGCTTCTTGCGATTATAATGAGGTTCGCATCTGGAAATCGGTATTGACCGAATCACAATTAGCGGCAAATGCGCAGAATGGGGCTGATGCCGATTTGTTCATCACCTACGCCATTCAGTTTGACGCTAACGGCGGCAACGGATCAATGCCTAAGCGTGTGTATGCCACAGATGATGATGTGATTCTTCCCGATGGTGAGTTTACGCGTGACGGATGGACGCTGGTCGGGTGGGCTGTCGAGCCAGAAGGCCCTGCAATATATCCAGCAGAAGGGAGTATCGAGGGTGGCATTGGGGCGGCAAATAGGCAGACGGTCACGCTCTATGCGCAGTGGAAGGTCAACCAGTACACGGTGACGTTCAATACGGCCGGGGGCGTGGTCGACGGCGAGGACGGCGCGTTGGGGACAACGCGCCCTGTCACGTATGATTCGGTATACGGCGAACTGCCGACGGCGACGCGGGTGGGCTATACGTTTGATGGATGGATACTGGGGGATACGGTTGTGACGTCGAATACGGTCGTGAAGACGGCGGAGGATCACACGCTTGTCGCGCGGTGGGTCGCGAACGAGTACGAGGTGACGTTCGATGCGGCCGGGGGCGTGGTCGACGGCGAGGACGGCGCGTTGGGGACAACGCGCCCTGTCACGTATGATTCGGTATACGGCGAACTGCCGACGGCGAGCTGCGAAGGGTATGTGTTTCTCGGGTGGACGCTGAACGGCGCGGATGTGACGGCGGAGTCGGTTGTGAAGACCGCCGATGACCACACGCTGACGGCGAAGTGGGGGATTCAGGTCGGGAACGGCATCTGGCCTGCGACGGTCTGCGACGAGCCGATCACTCTTGGAGCTCCGCTCGTTGCGCCGTCGGGAGAAGTTGAGATCCTCGCGATGTTTGCGGGGCGGCCTGTCGTTGGCATTACGGCGGAGGCGTTCGCGGGGAACGATGCGGTTACTGCGGTGACGGTGAGACTTGCAGTCGAGGGCGTGGACGAGGGGCTGTTGCCGGATGTGCCGTTGTGCGTCATCGTGGAAAATGACGATCAGGTTATCCCAGATGCGATTGCGGCAAATGTACGTAAGGTGGTGTTCGCCGATGGGGTGACGCGGATTGAGGATAACTGGTTCACGTGCGGCGCGATGGGGTCATCGCGCCCTGCCGGTTGTCCGAATCTCGAAACGTTTGACATTGCCGACAGCGTGGTGCGGATTGGCACGAATGTGTTTGAGGCGGCGAGCGTGTTGGAACCGTCTGTTCAGAACGGGCTGAAGATTTACCAAGGGTGGTGCTTGGGATTCGCAGAGGCGGGCGTCGATCCCGCGGGACGCATGACCCTACCGGACGGCTTGAGAGGGATTGCCGCCGGATCCTTTGAGGGAGAATACAGTATCGAGTCGGTGGCGTTTCCTTCGACGCTGCGGTTTGTTGGCGCGGGGGCGTTCAAGGATTGTACGGGGCTTGAGGATATCGATTTGCCAGAGGGGGTTGTTGTTGTTGATCGCGAGGCGTTCAGGAACTGCACGTACGCGCAGTCGCTCGCCCTGCCTGCGACGCTGGAGGAGATCGGCGCGGGCGCGTTCGCGAACGCGACGAGCCTTGCCGGCGTGACGGTGCCGGATGGCGTCGCCGACATCGGCGAATGCGCGTTCTCGAACTGCTGGCGTATGATGTCCGCGACGATCCCGGCGAGCGTGACGAACGTGGGCGCGGGGGCGTTCGCGGACTGCCGGAGGCTGACGGGCGTGTCGGTTCCGCTCGGACTTGGGACGATGGCTGAATTGTTCCCTGCGGCGTATGACAAGATTACGAGTGTGATGGTGGCTGAGCGGCGCGATGGGGCGGTTTCATTGAAACCGCCCCGGATGGACGCGGGGATGTTCGCGGGGTGCGCGGCGATGACGGACCTGACGCTGCCGGAGGGACTGGGCGAGATTGCGGACGAGGCGTTCGTAGGCTGCGCGAGCATGGCGGCGTTTGACTTGTCGGAATCTGTCACCAATATCGGCGCGAGAGCGTTCACGGGTCTCTCGCAGCTGACGGCGTTTGAGTTTCCCGCCGGGCTTGTTGCAATTGGTGCAAGCGCGTTCTCTGGCTGTTCCGGCATTACTGAGCTGACGCTGCCAGACGGGCTGGAGAGCATCGATGCATCGGCTTTTCAAGGGTTGACGCAGCTTTCGCGCGTGGACATTCCGGCGAGTGTGACGGAGATTGGCTATGGGGCGTTCGGCGGTTGCGAGCGGTTGCGGTCTGTGTCGCTCCCGGGCGATGTGGCGACGGTGGCGGAGATTATGCCGGATGCGTATCGTCAGATAACGAGTGCGGCGGTGACGGAGAGCTTGGAGATCGCGCCCTACCAGATTATTGATTCGCTGTTCGAGGGGTGCGAGGCGCTTGCGGTAGTGGAACTTCCGTCGAGCGTTACGGGGATCGGCGCGAGGGCGTTCGCAGGATGCACGTCGCTCACGGACGCGGGTATTCCGTCCGGCGTTACGAGCCTCGGCGATGAGGTTTTCTCCGGGTGCGCGAACCTTTCCGCCGTTTCGTTGCCGAAGGGACTTAGCGCTCTTTCGAGCCGCATGTTCGAGGGATGCGCGTCTCTGAACGAGGTGATCGTCCCGGAAGGTGTTGCTACGCTCGGCGCAAATGTGTTCAACGGTTGCAGCTCGCTCCGCACCGTTGCATATATCGGCAACGCGCCCGCATACAATGCGGCGGCGTACGCTGGCGTTCCCGCGTCACTCGTGACGAAGGTGGTGAACGGCTCGACTGGATGGGACGGCATTGCGACCTCGAAAGCACTGCCGGAGTTCTGGCCCGCCGGCACTTCCAACGAGATAACGTTCTGGGAGCCGAACCGCTTCATGGTCGATTTTGTCGCCGCCGGCGAGGGAGTCGTCGTTACGCAGAGTGTCGAGCAGGTGACGGGGACGACGTACATGCTGCCGGCGGATGCCGTGCGGCGCGGCGCGGTGTTCGGCGGATGGTGGACGGCGACGGATAGCGGAGCGCGCGTCACGGCCTCGACGCAGGTCGTTTTGACGCGTCCGCACACGTTCTACGCGCACTGGACGTTCAACCGCTATTCGGTCCATTTCGACGCCAACGGCGGCGTGGGGGAGATGGCACCGCAGGGGATGACGGTCAACACGGCGGACAGTCTCGCCGAGTGCGGTTTTTCGCGGGCCGGGTATGCGTTTGTCGGCTGGGCTACGGAGCCTGACGGCGAAGCCGTATATGCCGATGCCGCAGAGGTTATGGATCTCGCATACGCACAGAATGCCGCAGTCACGCTTTATGCCGTGTGGGAAGAGCGCGACTGGACGCTTGCCGATTACGTAGACGCTGAGCATCTGACTCTTGAAAACGATGAAGCGGCGGCGTGGACGCCGGATTGGACGGTTTTCAAGTCCGGCGGCGTCTCTTTGAAGAGTGGTGCTGTCTCGGCGGCGGAAGAAGGGGACAGAACCTTCACGACGCTCACGGCAAGTGTGCTTGGCGAGGGCACGGGCTCGTTCTGGTGGAAGGTCAGCTGCGAGGACATGGACGAGGAGTATGACGAGTGGTACGACTATGCCGTGTTCACGATAGACGGCGTGGAGATAGCGAAGATCGCGGGCGAGACCGACTGGGAGCAGGTGGAGTTTGCTGTAACCGGCGCGGGGACGCACACGCTCGCTTGGACCTTCACCCGCGACGACTACGACGAGGACGAGACGGCGTACGAGAACGCCGCATGGGTTGACGGCGTAGTATGGACGCCAAAGCCCGTTACGGTGACGTTCGCTGACGGCGGCGCGGCGGAGGGAGAGACACCGCCGGCTGTAGAGAAGTACCAGGGCTACGAATTTGAGCTTCCCGGCGCGGGAACGCTCGCCAACGGCGCGTACCAGTTCGTGGGTTGGTCCGACGGCGAGACGGTTTATGCCGCAGGATCGATTTATGTGTTCTCGTCAGTGGACGTTACTCTTACGGCTGTCTGGGAACTCAAGGTATGGACGTTCGGCGAGGCGGTGGATGCAGAGATGCTTTCGTTCACGACGGGTGGCGAAGCCGACTGGTCGGTCGATGCGTCAGTCGGCTGCACGAATAGCGTCTCCGCGAAGAGCGGCGTGGTTGCGGATGGACAGTCTTCGTGGATAGAGGCGACCGTCAGCGGCGCAGGAACGCTTGTTTTCCGCTGGAATGTGATGGGTGGTATTTACCGCAACAAGCCGTTTGCATACGCCAAGGTCGAGGTTGACGGCGAAGAGCAGGCGCAGGAACACAATACCGAGAGTTGGAAGGAGCAGACGGTGAATGTGGAAGGCACGGGAACGCACACGATCCGCTGGACGTATCTGCGCACGAGCGGCCGTGATGCGGACGGCGACTGCGCTTGGCTTGACGCGGTGAGTTGGACGCCGAACGAGGTCGCCAATGTCGCAGTGGACGGTGAGAAAGGCAAGATTGCAGAGACGGCGGACGGGTATGTCGTGACGGCAAAGGAAGGTAAGGTGCTCACTGAAGCCGATTTTGCCTTCGGCACGGTTCCGAAGGAGGCGTACAAGATCGAGATTGCCGAGGGCGGCAGGTCTGCGACGGTAACGCTTGCGGTGCCGGTTGTCGGCGTTGCGCCAGAGGCGGCGGATGAGACTCATAAGGACGAGGACGATCCGTCGGGAATGCTCGTCGGGGTCGCTCTGGCCAAGATTGCGGCGAAGCCCGAGCCCAAGTCGGGCGAGACGGTCGGCGCGCTGCCTGTGAAGGCCTACGAGGGACTTTACTATCAGGCGGCGTGGGGCAGCGATATTACTGGCATGACGACAGGCGAGAAAGTGAAGGCGACAGGACGAAGTCTTTATCTCGGGGTCATCAAACAGAAGGGCGAGAAGGGCTTCTACAAGTTGACCGTCAGCGAGAAATAGAAGTCTAGCTGAAG
>DFGM01000011.1 GCA_002371755.1 Verrucomicrobia bacterium UBA3750
CGTCTCCGCCCGCAAGTAGCCGCCATGCTGTGCGTGCAAACGACACTCTGTATTTGTTTCGCAAATGTCCCAATCGCGCGAGAGAAATTATGCTATAATATGTGCATGATTCGACTAAGGAGAACGCCAATGGGAAAACTGCCGATAATCGCAATGGCGGCATTCGGTGCATTATGCGNNCAGAATCAGTTGAAGGAAAAGGAGGAATGTCGATGAGAACACTGCTGATAATCGTGATGGCGGCATTCGGTGCGCTATGCGCCGCAGCTGCCGATACCACGGTGTCCGTCTCGGACGGATTTCCGGACCAAGGCGCGTATGCAAAGGCTTCGGCCAGCGCAACGACGACGTTGAGCGCATTCGATTCGTTCGTTTGCGCCAAGGGAACTAGTTCGGCGACGCTTGCCTCCTTTCACTCGTTTGTGTCGATGAAGGCCGCAGCCGCAGGGCTGCTCGAGAAATTCAACTCGTTCAAGGCGGCCGGGCTTCTCATCATTATCCGCTAAACCACTTTCCCAAACATTTGCAAGAAAGGAAAACCCGAAATGAAACACATGACGATGTTCGCGGCAACAGCCGCTTTTGCTGCATTCGCCGTCCATGCCGATACAGTCACCCCTAGCGTCTCCGGTGTCTCGCTCTCGCAGGACTCCGCAACGCGCGCAGTCACGATTAACTACACGCTTGCCGATGCCCCGGCGATCATCACGCTCGACATCACGACGAACGGTGTTTCCATCGGCCAGCAGAACGTCTGGGCGATAGATGGCGATGCGAACAAGGTCATCCAGCCCGGTTCGCGTTCGATGGTGTGGCATCCGGACAAATCGTGGCCCAACCAGAAGTTCGACGCATCTGACGGCATCCAAATCGGCGCTACCGTGACGGCATGGTCGGAGAACGACCCGCCGATGTATCTCGCGGCCGATCTTGTTTCCGGCGACGTCAAGTACTACACCTGCGCCGAGGCCGTCCCCGGCGGCGTCCAGGACATCCTCTACAAGACAACCACGCTCCTCATGCGCCGCATCTACGCGCGCGGCAAGTCCTTCATGATGGGCAGCCCCTCCGACGAACCCGGCCGCTGGGAGTCCGACCATCGCGAAGACCAGCACGAAGTGTCCTTCTCGCACGACTACTACATGGGCGTCTATGAGGTCACGCAGCAGCAGTGGGCGCAAATCACGACCAACTGGCCCTCCTTCCACGAGAACGACACCTGCAAGGCGACCCGTCCCGTCGAGAGCAACTCCTGGGCGCAAATCCGGGGGGCCTCCACCTTCTATCCTGACGCCCCGCTTTCCGATTCGTTCCTCGGCCTTCTTCGCACAAAGACGGGACTCGCGTTCGACCTCCCCGGCGCCGCACAGTGGGAATATGCGTGCAAGGCTGGCAACGGGGACTACAAGTGGGGCGACGGGACGGCCTTGGACAGCGGTCTGAAGGGTACCAACCCGACAGACAACGAGGATCCGGCCTACAACGCGCTCGGCCGCAATGCCTACAACAATGCGACGGGGGAATACAAGGCGAACAATTCGAAAGGTGCGCTGTCCACGACGGACATCAATGCCGATACGACCTGCGGCACGGCTGCCGTCGGCTCCTACAGGCCGAACTCCTGGGGCCTCTACGACATGCACGGCAACGTCTACGAGCCATGCCAGGACGCCTACAGCAACAACGGAAACACCTCGGCCAATACAAACCCCTATCTGGAAACGCCTGTGAAGCACTCAAGCGCAAACCGCATCCGCAAGGGCGGCAGTTTCCAGCGCGGTCCGTTCCGCCACCGAGCCTCGTATCAACTCAGCTGGGATGGCAAAGCGACACAGGACACGGGCATCCGCGTAGCGTTGACGCTCGACTGACGCTCTGCCGCGAGGCGCAGCGGAAATGAAAGCGGAAAAGACAGGAAACACCGGAACGCCGCTGCAGATTGCGCTGGGATCAATCAAGGCAAACCGCGTTCCGATGGTCGTCTTGTGGGGCGTGGTGACGGCGCTCGCCGTCGCCTACTGGAACATCCCGGCCGTCGCGCATGCGCTTGCGCCCATCCGTGAATGGCAGGAGCATAATGGCTGGAAGGCTGCATTTGCCACGCAGTTCGTCTTTTGCGGCGTGCTGCCTGCGTTGTTCCTCCGTTTCGTCGGCGAGATAAAAACGGAACACCCTCTGCTCAAATGCTTTCTGCAGTCGATCTGGTGCGGGAGCTGGGGAATCGTCTACCGTTGGTTCTACGCTTTCCAGACGGCGATGTTCGGCAGTGGACACGACGTCGCAACGCTCCTCTTCAAGACGGCCTTCGACGAGTTCGTGTTCGCGCCGCTTGCGAGCATCCCCGCGACATCGTTCTTCTTCCTGTGGATGGCGAGCGGTTTTTCCGTCCGAAAAGCCGTCGCGACATGCCGCAGAGGATACCTTCGCAGGGTCTACGTGCCGAATCTAATTTCCAACTGGGTGATTTGGATTCCCGCAGTCGCGGCGGTCTACGCCTTCGACCAGGATCTTCAGATACAGGTGCTTGGCTTCGTCTCGTGCTTCTGGGCGCTTGTGTGCCTGCAACTCGGCAAGCGTGCGGAG
>DFGM01000075.1:0-3384 GCA_002371755.1 Verrucomicrobia bacterium UBA3750
TTGAGCGTCGCGTCGCTTTCGATGAAGAGATTGACGTAGGCCGCGTCATTGCGCGTCGCGTAGGCGAACTGCGTAATCTGCGGAATGAATCGCACCACGTTCACCGGACAGCACGAGCAACCGAACCATTTTGAGCGCGCATAGCCGCCCTTGGACGCGAGCGGATTCGGATAGAAGAACTCGTCGCCGCCGAGCGAAACACCGCTGATGATTCCGTTATAGAGCGCGCGTTCAAGAACGTCGATATACTTCGCGTCGCCGTGCAGCAGGAACATGCGCTGGTTCCAGAGCGCATTGCCGATTCCCGCGCACGTCTCGTTGTAGGCCGTCTCGTTCGGCAGCTCGTAGTTCGCGCCGAAAGCCTCGCCCGCGTGACGCGCGCCGACGGAACCGTTCAGCGCGAGCTTCTTTTGGACGACGTTCTCCCAGAGGGCGTCAATCGCCTTTATGTACGCGGCGTTCCCTTCAAGCGCGGCGACATCCGCCATCGCGCAATACTGGTATGTCGCACGGACGGCGTGACCGACCGCCTCGCGCTGCGCCACGACGGGCAGATGGTTCTGCCAGTAGCTCCCCTTGGCCGTCAGCTCGTTTCCGTCCACAAGATCCCCGCTCTGCGCGAAGACCTGGTAATTCCCCCAGTCGCCGGCACGTCCGCGCGCCTCAAGGAAGTGCTTCGCAAGGTCGAGATAGCGCTTTTCGCCCGTGGCGCGGTAGAGTTTGCAGAGCGCAAGCTCGATCTCCTGATGGCCGGGCGGGTCCTTGAGCTGCGTAGCGCCGGGGCCGAACGTGCGATCCACGAGATCGGCCGATCTGATCGCCGCATCGAGAAGCGTGCGCTTGCCTGTCGTCTCCCAGTAGGCGACTGCCGCTTCGTAAAGATGGCCGACGTTGTAGAGCTCGTGGCTGTGCGCGATGTGGCTCCAGCGCAGAGGCCCCGTAGCTCCGTTGCGGAAACCGAGCGTCCGCGCCGTGTAGAGATAGCCGTCCGGCTCCTGCGCCTTGGCAATCACCGCGTTCAAATCGTCCACATACGTCTCAAGTTCGGCGTCGGGGTGAGTCGCGAGCGTATAGGCCGCGCCCTCGATCACTTTGTAAACGTCGGAATCGTCGAACGGAATCCCCTTGAAATTGCCCCATTCGCGCGCTGCGGCGTGCCGGAAGTTCGGTATGCGCGCGAGTTCGCACTTCTCGAAGTCGACCTTGACGGTGACTACCCTGTTCGTCTCGAAGCGCGGCAGCCAGAACCCGCCCGTCACCGTCACATTTGTCATGAGCGCCGGTGTTATCGGATAGTCCTGCCCTGCCGCCGCCACGCCTGCGGCCATCACCGCGACAGCCGCCGCGATATTCTTGCTTACAGTCATTTACTCTTCTCCTTGTTTACCGTTGTTAAAATTCAAGTGGTATTGTATCACAATCTGACTTTTCAATAAAAGCCGAAATACCATACTTTAACAATTGGGGTTGACATCGTGGTGATTCTCATTCTTTAACACGTTATGCTCCCGACATTCCGGATGTCACAGCCCCTTGATGAGTTTTGCCGACGGGACGAGCGAACCGTCGTCACGGACGGGCTTCCCGCACGGCCACGGAACATCAACGAGCGTCGCGTCCGGCTGCGATCCGTCCGCCGGCTTCCAGACGAAGCTCGCGCCGCCCGCGTTCTGCCGCTGATGGTACGGAACGCGCGTGGAGAAACCGTCGCCCTCCCATGCGAAGACGACCGGTCCCTTCTGCCAGGCGACAAGTCCCCTGTTCGCCGCGACACGCTCGTCGCACGTGACGCGCTGAAGCGGCATCGGCAGCTCGAACCGGATGTTCGCGGGCTTCGAGCGGCGTATGGAAACGGGATACTCCTTGAGTCCGCTCCAGACAGATGGCTTCGCCGTGTAAAGCGCGGACTCCGCCCTGTCGGGAAAGCGGACCTTCATCTTGAAGTCGACCGGCTTTTCAGCCGTGAACGACACCATGACGCGTCCGCTCTTCGGGTAGTCCGTCCTGACGTCCAAGCGAACCTTTACGCCGTTCACCGTCGCCTCGCCCCTTCGCGAATCGATGAAGTGGCAGAGATAGAGTGTCTTTCCGTCATCCGACACGGCCCACATCCTGTTCTTGTAGTCCTCAAGCACTCGCGGCACATTCGCCACGCAGCACGGTATCGTGTGCCAGGCGAAGCGCTGACTGACCCCGTTCGGCGGGTTCGGATACGAATAGTGCCGGAATTCCCTGTCGAACACGCCGAGAAGCAGATTGTACATCAGTCGTTCGCGCACGGCCTCGGACTTCAGCGGACCGTGCGCCATCGTCATTTCGGTGCACCAGTCGTACATCCCGCACGACGCGCATCCCTCGAGGTATCCGCGCGTGTTCGGGAGTTCGTAGTCCGCGTCGAACGCCTCCCACTCCCACTTCGCGCCGAATCCGCCAGTGATGTACGACTTGCGGTCAATCGCGCTTTCGAAAAGCCTGATCGCGGCCGCCGCAAGCTCCGCGTCGCCGCATCTGCGCCCGACGCCGGTCATTCCGGCGTAGAAGTACGTCGCGCGAACCGCATGGGCGACGGCGTCCTTCATGTCGACGGCGGGAATGTGCGACTGCGCGTAGTCGCGGCGCAGCTCGGGGATGTCGTGCTGGTGGCGGATGAAGTATTGCGACAGCCGCTCGTACCTCGCGGCCGCGGAAGCGTCGCCGTAGCGTCGGACTGCGTCCGCGAATGTAAGCAGCGCCTTCTCGAGTCCGGGATGTCCGTTCGTCCAGGTGCGCTTCGGGGGCGGACCGAACACGGAGTCGAGATGCTCCGCAAGTCTGCATCCCGCTTCGAAGAAACGCCTGTCCGTTCCGCGTGTGAAGTCGGTATAGCGCACTGCGGCCTCGAGGAAGTATCCGTGCAGATAGAACTCGTGGCTGTCGAGGTTCGTGTAGCGCGGCTCGGTACTGCCCACGTATCCGTCCTTCTGCTGCGAGGCGAGTTCACGCTCGACGCACGTTGCGAGCAGCTTACGCAGGCGTCGATCCCCGGGATGCCGCTCCAGGGCAAGGCAGAGCGCCTCTATGAGGTTGCAGCGCATGGCTCCGCGGGTGGGTGCTCTGAGCAGCTCGTCCCCGCAGTGCGGGAGCCAGTTCTTTTCAAGAAGGTCGAGCTTCCCGCCCCAGAATCCGCCGATCTCCATGCCGGGCTGCGGCACGAACCTGACGCCATCGGCGAGCACCGGCATCGTTGCAAGTGCAGAGGATGCAACAACCGCTGCGACTGCCGCAGCCGCCACATTCCTATTCATCATCTTTCTTTACCTGTCCTTTTGTGTTATTCTATATCTCACGCGTAACTGCCGCGCAGGCAGGGCTCGCGATTATAGCGAGCCAAGCCGAGCGCAAGCG
>DFGM01000075.1:3432-6239 GCA_002371755.1 Verrucomicrobia bacterium UBA3750
CGAGCGCAAGCGAGTGCCGAGAGACACGGAGAAACTCTGCCTTAGCGAAAGATAATCATCAAGCCATGCGGGACGATTTTAATCGTCTTTTTGTCTTCGGACAACCGCATCTCCTTCGTGCCTGAATACGACGGTATATCTGAGAATTCACCATCCGTTTCGGCGAACACGACCGCGCCGGTCAAGCTTCCCGTGTAATTTACCTTGCAGTTTGTGAATGTCACCGTACCGCCACCGGTCACCGTGATCTTGCCGCCCGGCTCGACATTGAATGTGCAGTCTTTTATGACGAGATTGTTCCCCTGCGTATTGATCGTCACGCCGCCCGACTTGAGAACGATATTGCCAAGGCCCTGCAGAATGTTCGCGTCCGCCGTCGTCGCCTGAATCGTACCGCCGTTGAACTCGACAAGCGTCGCGGCGCCAGCCCCCTTCTTGATGATTTTCGTGACAATCTTGCCGCCAGCTTGCAACTTGAGCGTTCCCGCCGATCCACTATTGGCACCCAGCGTAATTCCGTATTGCCCCGTGGTCTTAACAGTCCCATTATCGCTGACCGTCAGAGTTCCAATACCATCCTCACCGATGTTCAAACCCGGTGTTGTCAAGGTTCCGCCTGTGACCGTGCAATAGCCATCGCGGTTACCATACCGCCCAATTGACATCCAAGTATTGCAGGTCACGTCTCCGGCTGACTGCGTAAATCTACCCGTGTTGTACACGCCGATAAGGAAATACCGTCCAACAGTAAGGCTTCCGCCTGTCATTTCGACTTCGCCCTTGCCGCTGGCAGATGTGCCGCCATTGCCGTTGCCGTCAAAGCCGCCGATGTACAAATCCGTACTGACTTCCAGCTTACCGCCAGACAAATAGTATTTACCGCCGTTGGCGTTGGGTATTCTCGCGTTCTGTACGGAAAGTTTGCCTCCGCTCTGCCTGACCTCTCCGTAGCAGTTGCCGTTCCATGTTCCGACAGCCAAGTCACCGCCACATATGATTTCGGCATTATCACTAAGCGTCAGATAGCCCTTTGAGTTGTTGTTAAGGCCGAGGTTGAGTTTATGATTGAGCCGCACACGCGCATTGCCGCCAACACTAAAATATCCCGTGCCTCCGCCCGTACCGACATACATCGCGTCATCTCCGGTTCCGGCGTATGTTGTTGTCAGCGTGCCGCCGGTCATTGTGTACGTACCGATGCCGCTATTGTTGGCACCGATGACGACACCGTTGATTGCCGAGGCCGTAATCGTCCCCTGCGATTGCGTAAGATTGCCCTCGCCTCCATTGCCGACAAGGAATTTGCCGTATGCCGTCGTGCCGGACGGAACGACGGCGGGCTTCGCATTGGATGCATTGATCGTCACAGAATCGGAGAACGCGCCGGGAAGTCCCGGCGTCCAGTTGCCGGCATCGCTGAGAAGCGCCGTAGCGCCGCCGCCCGTCCATTCCGCCGACGTCACGCTGCTCATGACCGCTGACGAGGCGAGAGTGTATTTCGTTTCAACAACATCGCCAGATGCTGTGCCATTACCGATAATTGCAATGTACTTGTTGGACACTTTATCATAGAACTTAGGCGTGTCATCCACTTTTGCCGGCACAAGGTCCACAAGCGCCGAACCGTCAGCGCCATAAAGCGTAGCAGCATACCAATATGCATCCATATACCGCTCGACTGACGTACCGTTCCAAGCAGCACTCAGCAGTACCGTGTTATCTACAGTGCCCATAGCCCCGGAAATCGGGCCGTTGTTTTTCGGGAAGGAACAACCTTCGCCGTTTATAGACGCTATGCCATTCGCGACGGCGATTTCTTTTACTTCAGTTGTAGAAAGGATGTTTGGGAATATGTACCCATAGTCTACACCTTTCCAACGCATATACAAATTTGCACCATTCCAGTGTGCAATGGTGCCATCATCCAACTTTCCGCTAATCAGTACATACGAGCGTCCATCCGTAAAAGGCTGTTCGTCAGACCTCCGATACTTTATATCAATCCCATAGACAGATGTTGCCGAAATGCCTGTATTAACATATGAACTGTTTTGCCCGAGACGTATGGAATTTACGACATTCACCGTCTTTGCGACGATTGCGCGCGCACAGTAGCTCGCAGGGAGATCGGCGGTTGAGATGGTGTATGTCCCGGCAGCCGCAGATAAAGCATCAGCGCAGGGAATGCAGTTCGGCCATGCGGACAGCTCGTCGCCGTGGTCTTCCGTATCCCAGACGAGATATAGCTTCGACTCCGCGTCCGCCGCGCCCGCCGGAACACTTACATTTATGCTCCCGTCGCCCTTCGTGACGGTGAGAGTTGGAACCGCCATCGCCGAGAGCGTTATACTTGCGGCGACAACGGCGAATGTTATCGGCTTGCTTACGTTCATCTTTTTACTCCTTCCTATTGTTTTGTTTATGAAATTGTATATGTTTGAAATTACTGTGGTACATTCCCCCCTCGCGGCTCACTCACAGCAGTTCGTCGAGGGATTTCCCTTTCTGTCCCGACTCGTAGATTCTGCGAATCTCCTCATGCGTTTTCATATATGCTGTCATATCGCCTTTCATCTCAACCGAAAGCTGAAACCCGACACATAATTGCCGAAGATGGATCGCAGCCAGCCATCGCCGTCGAAGCCAATCGAGGAGAGCGCGGAGCCGGATGCGGCGAGCGGGAAGTTTTGGACAGGATTTACAGGATTAACAGGATTTTTCTCTCTCAATCTTGTAAATCCTGTCAATCCTGTCTTGACATATGCCGAATATGTCCCTGCCGCGTAGTTGAATGCAATCCTGAATGT
>DFGM01000075.1:6334-6653 GCA_002371755.1 Verrucomicrobia bacterium UBA3750
TACTCGACACCCGTCTGCGGCGTCACGCCATCGGCTTCCACAGGGATCCACCCGTCCACCGTCCAAACGTTGAAAAGCCCGTTGGTTCCGAGCCACACCGCGCCCTGGACGTCTTCGCCGGGGGTCTCCTCTTCTGCTGGGATATCCGAGAAGGAGGCCGTAACGTCTACCGTCACGCGGCTGCCGCGCGAGGGCTTGTCTGGCGTGAACGCATAGCGTCCGGCGAGTGGCGCTATGAAAGTCTGCCAGTCGTAGATGACTTCATCCGACCATGTTCCGGTCAGTCCCGCCGTGTGCGCCTCCTCGTCGACCCATGCGC
>DFGM01000130.1:0-1915 GCA_002371755.1 Verrucomicrobia bacterium UBA3750
AACGAGGCCGAGCTTGCCTACATCAACCAGGATGACGATGCCGAAAAGGCCGCCGCTCCCGCCGTCCAGGAAAAGGTTCAGGAAGAGACCGGGAAGAAGATTTCCTTCGCAAGGGCTTTTTCGCTTCGCCAGACTTGGGCGCTTGTCGCCGGGCGCTTCCTCACCGATGGCGTTTGGTGGTTCTTCCTCTTCTGGACCCCGGGTTATCTTTCCGACCAGTTCGGCTACAAGAGTTCCGATGGCATGGGCATGGCGCTTATCTTCACGCTCTATGCAATCGTCACGTTCGTATCGATCTTCCTCTGCAAGATTCCGACATACATGGTAGACAAGCGTGGAATGAACCCGTATGAAGGGCGCATGCTCGCGATGTTCATTTTCGCGCTCTTCCCGCTGCTCGCGCTTGGCGCCCAGCCGCTCGGCGCGTACTCGGCGTGGTTTCCGGCCGTTCTCATCGGCCTTGCTTGTGCAGGCCATCAGGCCTGGTCTGCCAATGTCTATTCCGTGGTGGGCGACATGTTCCCGAAGTCCACGATAGGCACCTTGACCGGCATCGCGCAGTTTGCCGCGGGCTGCGGCAGTTTCCTCATCAACAAGGGCTCCGGCAAGCTCTTCTCCTACGCCGCAGGCACAACGCTCGTAGACGGCAAGGAGGTGGAGATGACCAAGGAACTTCTCGCGCAGGGCGCGCAGTATGTTCAGCCGGCGATGCAGTTCCTCGGCTACACCGGCAAGCCTGCCGGCTATCTGATTGTGTTCGGCTATTGCGCTGTCGCGTATATCGTCGGCTGGACAATCATGAAGACTCTTGTTCCGCACTACAAGAAGGTGGAGGCGTAACGCCTCTCGTTTAGCCGCGTGGCGGCTTCCGGGGTGCGGGCGAGGTCTGAAACTTTCGTCCCGCACTTGCGGAGCGGCGGGGAAAATGGTATAATTTGTACCCAATGTTTCGCCATATGCGCGAATCGCAAACTCAAGGAGCAAAAATACATGGCAAAGACGCCTAAATTCGCCAACGCGAAGGTGTTCGCGTGGGTAGACAAGTGGAACAAGATCTGCACTCCCGACAAGATTGTGGTCGTGAAGGGTACGCAGGAAGAGCACACCGCCATCTGCGAAATGATGGTGAAGAAGGGCCAGTTCATCAAGTTGAACGACAAGAAGCGCCCTGGCTGCTATCTGGCGCGTTCGCACGAGAGCGACGTTGCACGCGTCGAGGGCCGCACGTTCATCTGCTCGAAGAGGGAAATCGACGCAGGCCCCACCAACCACTGGATGGATCCTGTTGAAATGAAGGCCAAGATGACCGCCGCCTACAAGGGCTGCATGAAGGGCCGCACGATGTACGTGATTCCCTTCGCCATGGGTCCCATCGGCAACCCGATCACCCAGTACGGCATCGAGCTTACCGACTCGCCCTATGTCGTCGTGAACATGAACATCATGACGCGCACCGGCGACGAGGTTCTCAAGCATCTCGGCAAGGATGGCGACTTCGTTCCCTGCATCCACTCCGTGGGCGCTCCCCTCAAGAAGGGCGAAAAGGATGTCGCTTGGCCCTGCGCCAAGAAGATTGAGGATAAGTATATCACCCAGTTCCCCGAAGACGGCGAAATCTGGTCGTTCGGTTCGGGCTACGGCGGCAACGCCCTCCTCGGAAAGAAGTGCTTCGCATTGCGTATCGCTTCGAAGCTCGCCAAGGACCAGGGTTGGATGGCCGAGCACATGCTCATCCTCACGCTTACGAGCCCCGAGAAGAAGCAGTATCACGTCACCGCGGCATTCCCCTCCGCTTGCGGCAAGACCAATCTCGCCATGATGCTTCCGAAGCTCCCCGGCTGGAAGCTTCAGACCATCGGCGACGATATCGCGTGGCTCAAGCCCGGCGATGACGGCCGCCTCTACGCCATCAACC
>DFGM01000130.1:1984-6221 GCA_002371755.1 Verrucomicrobia bacterium UBA3750
AACGGCTTCTTCGGCGTCGCTCCCGGCACTTCGATGGATTCCAACCCCAACGCCCTCAAGAGCTGCAAGAAGAACACGATCTTCACGAACGTGGTTCTCACGCCCGATGGCGACATCTGGTGGGAAGATATGGGCGTGAAGGCTCCCAAGGAAGGCACCGACTGGAAGGGCAACCCCTGCTATGTCTGCGCAGACGATCCCTACCGCATGGGTCCGAAGCCCGGCATGACGAAGAAGGAGATCAAGGAATCGGGCTATGTGGCAGCCCACAAGAACAGCCGCTTCACGGCTCCTGCAATCAACTGCCCCGTTCTCGACAAGGCCGGTTTCAACGGCAAGTTCAACAACAAGCCCACGGGTGTGCCGATTGACGCGATTCTCTTCGGAGGCCGCCGTCCTTCCACCATCCCGCTGGTGAACGAAGCCAAGAGCTGGACTCATGGCGTGTTCATGGGTTCTGCAGCAGGCTCCGAGGTTACGGCCGCCGTCATTTCCGACCAGATCGGCCAAGTCCGCCGCGACCCGATGGCGATGCTCCCGTTCTTCGGCTACAATGTTGCCGACTACTTCCAGCACTGGCTGGAAATGGAGCGCACCAGCGCCAACCCCGCCAACCTCCCGAAGATCTACTTCGTCAACTGGTTCCGCAAAGGCGAGGACGGCCGCTTCATGTGGCCCGGCTTCGGCGACAACTCCCGCGTCCTCAAGTGGATCTGCCAGCGTATCGAAGGCACGGTCAAGGCCAACGAGACGCCTATCGGCAACATCCCGTTCGCCAAGGATATCGACCTTACGAACAACGACGAGAACGCGAAGTTTCACGTTGTCAAGGCCGACCTCGAGGAGATTCTCAAGGTGGACGTCGAAGGCTGGAAGAAGGAAATCGCCACCGTCGGCGCAAGCTATGACGAGTACGACCAGAAGGCCAGCAAGGATACCAAGGTGGTGAACAAGGCCGCCCGCCGCGTCCCTGCCGCCCTGAGGCAGGTGCTCGCCACCGTTTCGGCGGCTCTCGCCAAGTAAAGGGTTCATGCCCGCACGAAAGGGGGCGCGGTTTTCGCCGCGCCCCCTTTTAGCAAACAGGAGTGGTTGAACATGGTTATCGACTTCCATTCGCATTGTTTCATCCCCGATGTCATAGCCGCGAGAGCCATTGCGGGTATGGCACATGGCGTCGAGGGCGAACTTTGGCCGATAGGCGATGGCACGCTCGGCAACCAAATCTCGCAAATGGAGCACGATGGCGTTGATATGGCCGTGATGCTGCCCATAGCCACAAAGCCGTCGCAGTATAAGGTAATATTGCACAACGCGCTCTCCATCAGGGAAGGGGCGTTCGGCGAAAAGGCGAAAAGGATGCTTGTCCCGTTCATGTCGGTGCATCCCCTCGACCCCGATTTGGAAAAGCATCTGGACGAAATCGCCGCCCTCGGATTCCGCGGTATTAAGGTGCACCCGTATTACCAGAACTTCTCTCTTGCTGATCCCGCAGTGTGGCCGATGTTCCGGAAAGTGGCGAGCCTGGGTCTCGTCGTAGAGAGCCATTGCGGATCCGATGTGGGCTATCCGGGACGCTTGGATGCGTGCGGTCCAGATGACATAGCCGTCCTCTTGGAAAATGTGAAAGGCCTCAAGTTCGTGGCTGCGCATCTCGCGGGCTGTGCGGGCTTTCCGCCTCATGCGACGGATAGGCTTCTTGAGCTCGGTTGCTGGGCCGACACTTCCGCTCTGGCGCGCGACTGGAT
The DNA here is from genome assembly GCA_002371755.1 of Verrucomicrobia bacterium UBA3750. Lineage (GTDB taxonomy): Bacteria > Verrucomicrobiota > Kiritimatiellia > RFP12 > UBA1067 > UBA1067. The sequence goes on from DFGM01000130.1 coordinate 3,730, forward strand.
GAAAGACGAACAAGAGCGCATCTGCCATTCCTGGCCCACCGAACGCCTCCTTTTTGCCACCGATTTCCCCTGGGTGAAATATTCAGAGGCCATTCGCTGGGTAAAGTCGATGCGCGCCGAAGAAGATTGGGATGCCGTATTTTCCGGCAATGCGAAGAAGCTTCTCGGCCTCTGAAGAGAAGGAAAATGCCAGATGAAGACTCTTGTGATGGGCATAGTGAACGTGACACCGGATTCGTTTTCAGACGGCGGCAAGTACTTTAGCCCTGCCGAAGCCGTGCGTCGCGCAAAGAACATACTCGATGAAGGCGCCGCCATAATAGATGTAGGGGGTGAATCGACACGGCCCGGGGCCGAGCCTGTCTCCTGGAAAGACGAGTGGGGGCGTATAGGGGCCGTCGTTGAAGAACTTGCCGGGATTTGCGGCAAACGCGGCGCGTTGCTGAGCGTGGATACATATCATCCCGAGACCGCGAAGCTTGCGCTTGATGCCGGCGCCGGCATGATAAACTGCGTCTACCCGGAGCCTGTGGAGGAAATGGCGCGCCTATGCGCCGCGAAAGGCGCGTTTCTCGTCGTCCCCGCCAAGGCGAACGTGCCGGAAGACTTTCCAAGGAACAAGCTCTACCTCGACCCGATGGTCGGTTTCGGCACGACGAGAGAAGAGGATCTTGCGCTTTTGAAGTCCATCCCTGAGCTTGCGGCCAAAGGCAATGTGCTGGTTGGCGCAAGCAGAAAGAGGATAGTGAAGAAACTTACTGGCGAAAAAACTACAGGCAAGAACGTCGGTGGCAATCTCGGTATCGCGATTTGGTGTGCAATGAACGGCGCCAGCGCCGTGCGCGTTCATGATGTGCAGGAAACCTTTCAGGCGCTGAAAGTATTGGAGGCATTGGCATGAGAATACTCTTTTTGAGCGACATACACGGCGTCCCCTCGGCACTCGAAGCGGCGCTGAAGACCGGCGAAAGCCTCGGCTACGACAAAATCGCTCTTCTTGGAGACCTTCTCTACCACGGGCCGCGCAATGGTGTGCCCAATTTCTACGACCCCGTGGCCGTCGCGAAGATGTTAAACTCCCTCAAGGACCGCATTGTCGCCATTCGCGGCAACTGCGACGCCGAGGTGGACCAGATGATGTTCGAGTTCCCGATGATGGGCGACTATGCTCTTCTGGACGCCGGGGAAGAGACGTTCTTCCTCACGCACGGACACCTCTGGAACGAGTATCGCGTTCCGCCAATCGGCATTGCAAGCGTCCTTGCCCATGGACATACCCACATTCCAGAGTTCAAGACGCTTGAATGCGGGTTGAAGATATTCAATCCCGGCTCCGTTTCGCTCCCAAAAGGCGGCTCAAACCGTTCCATCGGCTACTTCGACGGCGAAACGCTCCGCCATTTCGCGATTTGACCTTTCAGTTATCGCCGTTCAGCCCCAGTGCCCCGGAGCCTGGGCATCCCGGCGCCCGGGTCTGGGGCACTTGCGCGAGTGGGGGAAAATATGGTATAATTCCCGCAAATTGATTTCCAACACAGGGAACCTACGCCCGGAAGGGCACCAATAAGGAAGAAGGAAAATGGCAAAGAAGATAATGGTGGACGGCAATACCGCCGCCGCACAAATTGCGTTCGCGTGCTCCGAAGTGGCCGCGATATACCCGATCACCCCGTCATCGCCGATGGCGGAGACTTGCGACGAGCTTGCCTCGATGTGCAAAACAAACATCTGGGGTTCGATTCCCTCGATTGTCGAGATGGAGTCTGAAGGCGGCGCCGCCGGCGCTGTGCACGGCTCGCTCACGACAGGCTCGCTTACGACGACATTCACGGCGTCTCAAGGTCTTCTTTTGATGATTCCGAACATGTACAAGATTGCGGGCGAGCTCGCCCCGACCGTGTTCCATGTTTCAGCCCGTTCGCTCGCCTCCAACTCGCTCTGCATCTTCGGCGACCAGGGAGACGTGATGGCTTGCCGCCAGACGGGTTTCGCGATGCTCGCTTCGAACAGCGTGCAGGAAGCGCATGACATGGCGATGGTCGCCCATGCCGCGACGCTTGCCTCGAAGGTTCCTTTCCTCCACTTCTTCGACGGCTTCCGCACCTCTCACGAGGTTCAGAAGATTGAAGAAATCCCGATGGATGTGATTCGTCAGATGATTGACGAGGAGTATGTCGAGGATTTCCGCAAGCGCGCTCTCGACCCCGAGCACCCGACGATGCGCGGCACGGCGTCCAACCCCGATGTCACATTCCAGTTGCGCGAAGTCTGCAACAAGTATTACGATGCGACGCCCGCGATCGTCCAGAAGTATATGGATCGCCTTGCCAAGCTCACCGGCCGCGCTTACAAGCTCTACGATTACGTCGGCGCCGCCGATGCGGAGTATGTCGTAGTCGCGATGGGTTCGGGCTGCGATACGCTCCATGAGACGGTCGACGCGCTCGTCAAGGAAGGCAAGAAGGTGGGCCTTTTGAAGGTGCACCTCTACC
>DFGM01000130.1:6277-6641 GCA_002371755.1 Verrucomicrobia bacterium UBA3750
TACCGTCCGTTCTCGATGGTCGATTTCGTCAAGGCACTTCCCGCCTCTGTCAAGGTTGTCACAGTCCTCGACCGCGTGAAAGAGCCGGGCGCGATTGGCGATCCTCTCTATCTCGATGTCGCCGCCGCTATCGGCCAGGGTCTGCAGGATGGCGTCGTCTCGTTCAAGTATCCGAAGATCCTCGCCGGCCGCTACGGCATCGGCTCCAAGGACTTCACGCCGCAGATGTGCGCGAACGTCTTCGCGAACATGGCGAAGGAGAAGCCGCTCGACCGCTTCGTGGTCGGCATCGTCGATGACGTCTCGGGCCGCTACATCCTCGGCGACAGCGATTTCGTGGTCCCGAAGGGCGACCGCAAGGAGT
>DFGM01000130.1:6755-7247 GCA_002371755.1 Verrucomicrobia bacterium UBA3750
TCGGCAACTACACCGAGAACTACGCCCAGGGCTACTTCGAGTACGACTCCAAGAAGTCGGGCGGCGTCACCATATCGCACCTGCGCTTCGGCTCGGACATGATCCGCAGCCCCTACTTCATCAACTCCGCCGACTTCACGGCCTGCCACTGCTTCCCCTACCTCGAGAAGTACGACATGCTCAAGGCCGCCAAGCCAGGCTCCGTCTTCCTGCTCGCCTCGCCTTTCCCGGCCAGCGAAATCTGGAACAACATGCCCGATGAAGTCGAACAGGCCATCATCGACAAGCAGCTCAAGTTCTACGTCATCGACGCGGCGAAGATCGCCCGCGAGAACGGCATGGGCACGCGCACCAACACCGTCCTCCAGACCGCCTTCTTCAAGCTCTCCGGCATCAAGCTCGCCAAGGCCGACGGCACCGAGCTCGATCCGATCCAGGTCCTCAAGGACTACGCGGAGAAGGCGTATTCCAAGAAGGGCCAGGAAGTCGTCG
>DFGM01000156.1 GCA_002371755.1 Verrucomicrobia bacterium UBA3750
GCTGTCCCCAGCCGACAAGGAGCGGCGCGGCGCACGTCGCCTCGCGCAGCGCAGAGACGACGGGTATCGACGCGCCGTCCCAGAGAAAGACCGCGCCGCGCGAATCCATCTCGGCGAGCACGTTCTCGGCGAGGCGGAAGAGCGGAGAGGCGAGCGGAAGGCGCATCGCGGCGGAAAGCCCGCATTCCTCCGGGAACGAGACCTTCATCCCCTTCGGGCACTTCGCCTCAAGATGAGCCTTTACGGCCTCGTAGGTGCGCGAGGGTATCTGCCCCGGCACAAGCCGCGTGGAAAGCTTCGCAATCGCCTCGCAGGGAATCACCGTCTTCGAGCCAGGGCCGCCGTAGCCGGTGTGGATTCCGTTCACCTCTATAGTGGGCTCAAAGCAGTTGCGCAGGACGATCGACTTGCCGGACGCCCCACCGCACGGCTCGGTGCCGATGTCGGCCTCGTACGCCGCCGCGTCGGAAAATCCCTCTTCGGCGGCGGCGAGCTTTTCCTCCGTCGGCGGCTCGATTCCGTCGCAGAAGTGCTCGACGGCGATGGAGCCGTCAGGGTTGTGCAGCGAGGCGACGAGCTCGGCAATCCCCTGGGCTGCGTTTGGTGCTACACCTCCATATTCGCCAGAATGCAGGTCGCGGTTCGCGCCAGAGAGGCGGATGGTGAAATGGCTCACCCCGCGCAACCCCGCCACAATGGCAGGGCGCAGATCGGCAGCTGCGGAAGTATCGCAAACCAGCATGATGTCGGCAGCGAATTTGCGTCTGTTCTCCGGTGCGAGGAGCGAAAGAGCCGTGCTGCCAGACTCTTCCTGTCCTTCCAGGATAACCTTTATTGTCGGCGCGTTTTCGCCGGCGGAGGCGAGATAATCCTTCATGCCGTTCAAGAACGCGAAGAACTGCCCCTTGTCATCCTGCGCACCGCGGCAATACACCCTGTCTCCGATTATGGTGGGTTCGAAGGGCGGCGTCTTCCATTCTTCCACGGGGTCTGGCGGTTGGACGTCGTAGTGCCCGTAGAAAAGGACGCTGTGCGCACCTTCCGCGCCTGGACGCTCTGCGAATACGACAGGCGGGGCGAAACCCTTTGGCGGCATCATTAGCTCGCCCTTGAATCCCATTTTGGCGAGATAATTCTTCAGCCACATTGCGCAGGCGGCGCACTCCTTGAGTTTGGCGGGGTCGGCGCCCACCGTCTCGAACTTCAACAGCTCGAAATATTCCTTCTGTATGGATTCTTCCAGCATCGTTCATTCTCCTTGTTATATAGTCATCGTCCGGCGGCGCCGGCACCGCCGGAAAACGCCATTGCGAGCAAAGCCGCCACAATAATCGAGGACACCGCGAACAGCGCACCCCACAAAAGCTTCTTCCTCGTCTTCTTCCGCTTCAAATCGTCCACGAACCGCTGTATTTCCGTATCCTCCGTTTCAAAGGAGAGCGTGGACTTGCGTTTCGGGAGATGGTCGAGCACATCCTTCACCGAAAGCTGCGTAGGGGCGGTTTCGGCACTTTGCGTATACTGGACGGGAGCGGCACTGCGGGAATCGAGAGTGTAGCCGAGTTTTTTGAACTCCGCCAGAAGTTCCGCCGGTCCCGCTATGCGCCGTTCCTTCTCTTTCACGCACATACGGCGAATCAATACCGCAAGCATCGGGTTTACTGTGGGATTGAAGTCCCTTATGTCAGGGAATGGCTCGTCCGAGAGCGATTGCGCGAGCACCTGCGGTGCGTTGGCGCCATCATAGGGGGGCTTGCCGGCAATCATTTCAAAGAGGACTACGCCAAGGGAATAGATGTCGGCCCTTGCATCTACGTTCGAAGCGTCTACGGCCTGTTCCGGCGCTACATAAGCGGGCGTGCCGAATACGCTTTCGGCGGATGTGGACAATGAATCCTTTATCCCCTCCGATTTAGCAATGCCCAAATCGACCAGTTTTACCAGCCCGTCGGGCTGGATCATGATGTTTTCGGGCTTGATATCCCTGTGGACAAGCTTGAAGGGTCTGGCCGCTTCAAGGGCGCTTGCGACCTGCATCACCACTTCCACCGCGCGATCGGGCACAAACCGCCCGGCAAACGCAATCGCCTGCCGCAAATCTCCGCCCGAAATCCAATCCATCACAATGTAGTAGAGACCGTGCTCTTCATCCAAGCCCGCATCGTGCACTGCGACGAGGTTTGGATGGCGGATGCGCGTGGCGATTTTTGCCTCTCGCAGGAATCTCTTTACATATGCGGCATTTGCCGCCGCGACTTCGGGATAGAGCACTTTGAGGGCGAAGCGCGTCTCCAGGAGTTTGTGCCTCGCGAGATACACCGCCCCCAGGCCTCCTTTGCCGAGAAGGCGCTCTATCACATAGCCGCGAAACTCCTCGCCGACGGCGAAAACATCGCGTTTGTCGTCTTTGGCGGTCATTTCGCCTCCTTTATCTTCAGGATGACTGCGGTATAGTTGTCCATCGCTCCGCCGTTGATGACGGCTATGGCGAGGTTGGCAAGGGCCTCGCGTGCATCCGGCGTGCAGGCGAGGCAATCGCGGATGCGGCGCGGCTCCACCATGTCATGTACGCCATCCGAGCAGATGAGGTAGGTGTCTCCTGCGAGTATGCCGATTTTGCGCCAATCCGCGGCAATATCTTCGTGCACGCCGACAGCTCGCGTCAGGATGTGGGCGAGGGGGCTGGAGCGGCGTGCAAGCTCGTCAGTGGAGGCGTTCGGATGCTTTTGCCGTTCGATTTCCGCAGCGACGGTGTGGTCGTGCGTGAGAAGTTCCAATGTGCCGTTGCGGACGCGGTAGACGCGGCTGTCGCCTACATGCGCTATTATGGCGCAACCAGTCGCTTGCTCCATGAAGATGGCGGCGAGCGTGCAGCCCATCTGGCGCCAGCCGCGTGCGGCGGCGTATTGGCGGATTTTCAAGTTGGCGTTCTGTATGGCGTCGGAGCTGCGGCGCAAGAGGTCCGGGAAGTCCCTCGCGCCATCCGCCGCCACGGCCAGACGTTCGCACATCATCTTGCTTGCAATCGCGCCGCCCTGGCCGCCGCCCATGCCGTCCGAAACGACATACACTCTTCCGGCGGGGTCGATGAACCAGCTATCCTGGTTCTCTTTCCGCACAGGGCCGCACTCGCTTATCGCCGCGGTTTCGACGGTGAACTTCGCTTTGCCGCCTTTAAGCCACTCTAGCATGTCAGAACTTCGTGAGTATCATGGTAATCGCCACCACCAGCGCCTCTATCGAGAACATCAACGCGACCAGCGCATAGAGGGTAGCGCGGTCGTAATACCATGGAAGGGCGGTCTCTTCGCCGCCTTGAAGCTTTTCGGGATGCGCCAAGAGCCACAAGACGGTGTTGGCATCGGCGGGCCTGTCGTCCGCGCCGGGCATCATCATTGACATGACAAGCGCGGCGAGGGGCGCCGGGCAGTCGGGACGCAATTCGCGCGGATCCGGCGGCGGGTGATGCTCCAAGGCCCGTGCGAGGATCGTCATGGCGCTTTGGCCTTCGTGCGGCCTTTTGCCTGTCAACATTTCGTAGACCACCGCCCCGAGGGAATATATGTCGGCCCGAGCATCCACAGAACGCGAATCCAGCATCTGCTCGGGCGCCATGTAGGCCGGAGTCCCCACGATTTCGCTTGGGTCGGTGACGTTGGAATCAGGTCCGAACTCCATGTTGCGCACAATCCCGAAGTCGGAAAGTTTCGCGGTGCCGTCCACGCCAATCATGATATTCCCCGGCTTCACGTCGCGGTGAACCATGGAGTTTTGTGCCAAAACGGCGAGCCCGGCGGCAATATCCGCGGTTATCGTGGTCACTTCGTCAAGCGGCAATGGGCCATGCGAGGCAAGTTTGTCCCGGAGCGAACCCCGCGGCATGTATTCCATCACGAGATACCTGCGCCCCGTCTCGCGCTCTATCGCTGCATCATATACCGGCACGAGATTCGGGTGCTTCAGGCCGGTCGCGTTCATCGCTTCGCGGAAAAAGCGCGCGTCATCCGTATCTCCGGAGAGGATCTTCACGGCGACAAACTCCATAGCCACGGAATCCTGCATCAAATACACGAATCCCGAAGCCCCTTTGCCGAGGAACTTCGCCACCGTGTAGCTGCCGAAACGCGCACCTTCCTGAAGCAATGTCTCGCTCACATCTTCTCCGTCTGGCGCTTAGTGGTCGATAACGCCTTCGCCATGCCAAGGTTCGGGCGGCGGAACCTCGGCGAGTCCTGCCGATATGCGCTGGCGCACCGATTCATAGACGAGAATTGTCGCAGCCGCAGAGACGTTGAGGGAATCCGCAAGCCCCAGCATCGGTATCCGCACGCGCAAATCGGCTCCATCCATCCATTTCGCCGTAAGCCCATACTGTTCCGCGCCGAGCGCGATTGCCACGTTTCCCGTCAAGTCCACTTCGAAATGGAGCTTTTCCGCGTGCGGCGAGGCCGCGAGTATCTTAAAGGAACGCTCCCGCAGGAACTTCAGCGCCTCTTCGCTCGTCGCCTCGGCAATCGGCACGGAGAACATCGTGCCGGTGGATGCGCGAACGACGTTGGGGTTGTGGATGTCGGTGGCGCGGTCGCACACTATCACGGCCGCTACCTTTCCGGCATCGGCGCTGCGCAATATGGTGCCGAGATTCCCAGGCTTCTCTATCGCCTCCGTCACAATCACAAGCGCGTTTTCGGGAAGCTTGAGTTCGCTCAGTTTCTTCGTGAGGTGCGGGCCTAGCATCAACAGACCGTCCGGCCGCTCCTTGTAGGCTATCTTCTCGAAGCACATCTTGCTGCACGAGTAGATCGCCGCGCCTCTTTTGCGGCATTCTTCCACTATCGCCGGCTCGTTCTCGTTCTTTAGATAGATTTCCGGACAGTGGAAGAGCGCGTTTGGCTTGTAACCGTTGTCGAGCGCCCTGCGGCATTCACGGTAGCCTTCCACTATCATTTCGCCCGTCTCTTCGCGCTCGCGGCATGTCCTGAGCTTCACCACATGCTTGAGCTTCGGGTTGGATGGCGATGTTATTTCCATGCTTTGCATTGTTCAAGCCCCGTTATGGCAGGTTTTCAGCCTTTGCGCGATTCTCTCCATGCGTGATACTCCGAGAATCCGCCCTCGAACCAAGTCGTGCGGCCATTGCCCTCGAACGCGAGAATGTGCGTGGCGATACGGTCCAGGAACCACCTGTCGTGGCTGACCACCATCACACAGCCGCCGAAATCCTGAAGACCTTCCTCGAGCGAACGCAATGTCGCCACGTCCAGGTCGTTGGTGGGTTCGTCGAGGAGGAGGAGATTGCCGCCGGATGCGAGGAGTTTTGCGAGATGCACGCGGTTGCGTTCGCCGCCGGAAAGAACCCCGACCTTCTTCTGCTGCTCCGCCCCGCGGAAGTTGAAGCGCGAGCAATACGCCCTGCCGTTCATCATCGTGGCACCGGCCAGACGCACGAATTCGCCGCCGCCTGTAATCGCTTCGTATACCGTCTCTTCCGCCTTGAGCTCGGAACGCGTCTGGTCTACATAGGCGAGTTTCACTGTTTCGCCCACGCTGAGCGTGCCGGAAAGAGGCTTCGATTCGCCTGTGATGAGACGGAAAAGCGTGGTCTTCCCCGCGCCGTTCGCGCCTATGACGCCCACTATGCCGCCGCGAGGGAGATCGAAGTTGAGGTCGTCATAGAGCACCTGGTCGCCAAAGCCCATCTTGACATGCTCGGCGCGGACCACCAGATTCCCGAGCCGCGGGCCCGGAGGGATGCGTATGACGAGATCGTCCTCGCGCGTGGATACTTCCTGCTTCTGCAGTTCCTCGTACCTCTCCACGCGGGCTTTCGCCTTGGCGTGCCGCCCGCTCGGGTTGGTCTGTATCCACTTGAGTTCGTTTTCGAGAAGCTTCTGACGGCTCTTTTCCATCTTTGCCTCGCGCGCCATCATCGCCTCTTTCTGCTTCAGCCATTCTTCGTAGTTGCCTTTGTAGGGATAGCAGATGCCCTTGTCGATTTCAAGAATCCATTCCGTCACGTCGCTGAGGAAGTAACGGTCGTGCGTGACCACGATGAGCGTGCCCTTGAAATCCTTCAGATACGCCTCCAGACGGAATGTAGTCTCGGCATCCAAGTGGTTGGTCGGTTCGTCCATGAGCAGGACGTCCGGGTTGGAAAGGAGAAGCCGTGCGATTGCCACTCTACGGCGTTCGCCGCCTGAAAGCACCGAAACACTCTTCGAGCCGTCGGGACATCCCATATCCGCCATTCTGCGCTCGACGAGGTTTTCAAGGTTCCAATAGTCGTTGCGGTCGATTATTTCCTGGAGTTTCTCCATTTCGGCCGCGGCTTTCGGGTCGTCGAGTTCGCAGCAAAGCTCCTCATAACGCTCCACCATGGCCTGAGCCTCGGCGACGCCCTCCATTACGGTTTCAAGCACGGTTTTGGAGTCGTCAAGCTCCGGCTCCTGGGGCAAATAGCCCACTTTCGTCCCCTTGGCCACCTGCACCTTGCCGACGATATCTTTGTCTATTCCGGCCAAAATCTTCAAAAGCGACGACTTGCCGGCGCCATTTGCGCCGATTACGCCGATATGCGCACCATAGAAGAAGGATAGATTGACATCCTGAAGAATGGTCTTCGTGCCTGCCTGTTTCGTGACGTCCGTCAAACTGAACTGGTATTCGCCTGCCATGTGTTGTGTTCCTTTGCCTGTTGTGAAGCGAAACAACGCATATGATACCATATAGCGCGTATTTCCGCAAGTGGGAGCCAGCCTGGAATATCCCCACCTTTGCAAA
>DFGM01000039.1 GCA_002371755.1 Verrucomicrobia bacterium UBA3750
CATGCCGTCGACCTTTCGCTGCGCACGCCCGAGCAGGAGAAGGCGCACAGGGAGGCGGACGCATTGCGCGCGACGATCAAGCGGGTTTTCGGCGTCGATCTCGACGCGCCGTCCTCCACAAACGACATGTCCGCCGCGCTGCTGACGCTGACAAACAATCCGGCAAAGGCCGAATGGTTCCCGCTCGAGAAGCCCTTTGCCGGATGCACCGAGCGCAGGGCGGACATGGGAGTCCGCATGCTGTTCATCCCGATGACGTCGTTCGCCATACGCCGTGCCTTCGACGGCCATGTCGGAGAGGAGGAACTGAAGGCCGAGTCAAAGAAGATACTGGATGCGCTTGAGCAGAAGTTCGGGGAGAAGATTCCAGAGTACGATGTCGACGCGAAGGAGGCGGAGAAGGGCGATTCGCCGGATGATGTGCCGCCTGCGTTTGGCGATCTAAGGGCGATGCTTCAGCTCGTGCGCACCGACGATTTCTTCAAAGGCGGAGTCGGCGACATCAGCATTGGAATCAAGTATGCGCCGCCGTCATACGTGAAACGCAACGGGATGTATGAAGTCGCGCTGCGCGGCGCGGTTGTTGTGGAAATGGTCCAGTCGCCGATTCTGGCGCAGACGAAGAAGCGCAGCGACAAGTCCGGACGGAAGGGAGATCGTTGAAAATGAAGAACAGCATGATGTTGATTTGCGCAGTTTCGCTCGGCATATCGCTTTGCGCCGGAGTTTCTGCATCCGCCGCGGATGAACCTGCCTTCACCGTCGACTCTCCGTTCGACCTGACTTTGGGGTCCACGAACTACGCGGTTCGGCTCGGCAAGTCCGTGCAATCCAATACAAGCGCAGTGTACGATCCTGAGACAAAGGTGACGACGACTAACTGGAGCGCGTACGGATTCGTCAGTTTGTTCAAGCCTTACCATGGAGTGAAATCAGTGCATCTCGGTTTCAAGGGCGAGGAGCGCCGGCTTGATTCGTACAGTTTTTCGATCGGAGGAAAAAAGCGCGGCAGCGGCGGCACGCTGACCGTCGATGAATGCAGAAAGGTCATGAAGGAGATCGCGGACGACATCTCGAAGCGCTTTGGGGTGAAGATGGAGGCGAGCAAGTACGACGGTGAGCTTTCCGATGAAGAGATCGACAAGCGCATCGAACAGATGACAAAGGGCGATTCGAAAAGACATCAGACGATCTCTACCAGCTTCAGCCACATCAACGGCTTCGGTGAGCGCGATGGCGTTGGCGTAGGGTATTCCGTCTCGGGAATGGTTGACAGGAAGAGAATGTGCTCTGTCCATGTTCGTGTCTATACCTCGTTTGTCCCATGTGCAAAGGAAACTGTGTCGGTCGCCACCTCGTCAATAGCGGGACTTGTCTCTCAGGAGGAGCAGATGAAGGCGCATGCGGAGGCCAAGCGCTTGAGGGAAGCGCTTGGAAAGCTTTTCGGAATAGACTTCGACGCAACGGAGGAAAAGAAAGGGCAAAAAGGCGATTCGTCCGAGTGGCCGCCGAAGAACGAATGGAAGCCTATGGAGCATCCAGTTGCGGGGCTTGTCGAATGCAAGCCGAACAGCGGCACGACGAGCTTCTTCCAGGTGCCGATCGTGAACTTCGTCGCACGTCGCGCGTATCCTGGCGATGTCGAGGAAGCGGAACTTCAGCGCCTGGCAAAGGATGTACTCGGCTGCCTTGAGACGGCGTATGGCGAGCGGATACCCGTCGCGGACACGGCTGAGGGCCGTGCGCAGCTTGCAGAGGTGCTGGGCACGGGCGTTCCGACGTTCGGCGACTCGCGCGCGCTTCTCGGGCTGGACAAGGTGCAGACGTTCGTCGGCAAGCTCGGCGATCTCGCCATCGACATCTCATACGCCCTGCCGCGCTACGAGAGGCGCGGCGAAGACTACCGGCTCGTCCGTCGCGGCGCAGTCGTCCTCACGATCCTTCAGTCGCCGATGATCACGCCCGGCAAGACGCTCCCTTCGAAATAAGCGCCATCCATAGCGTAGGCACGAAACCGCAAATATGGTATAATATGCGCCATGACCTCTGAATTATCGAAATTGCGCAATATCGGCATCGTGGCCCATATCGATGCCGGGAAGACCACCACCACCGAGCGCATACTTTTCTATACGGGCAAGATACACAAGCACGGCGATGTGCATGACGGCAACACCACCACCGACTTCATGGTGCAGGAGCGCGAACGCGGCATCACCATACAATCAGCCGCAATCTCATGCCAATGGAATCTCTCCGGCGAGAAATACGACATCAACATCATAGACACGCCTGGACACGTGGACTTCACGATGGAAGTGGAGCGTTCCCTGCGCGTCCTCGACGGCGCGGTTTGCGTATTTTGCGCCGTGGGCGGGGTGCAGCCGCAGTCCGAAACGGTCTGGCGCCAGGCAGACCGCTACAACGTGCCGCGCCTCGCGTTCATCAACAAGATGGACCGCATGGGCGCCGATTTCGCGCGGGTGGTCGAAGAGATGCGCAACAAGCTCAAGGCGAACGCGGTGCCGATTGAACTGCCTATAGGGAAGGAAGAGGGCTTCAAAGGCGTAGTCGACCTCCTTTCGATGAAGGGAATCGTCTATGACGAGGCATCCGAAGGCAAGAACTTCACCGTCGGCGAAATCCCGCCGGAATTGAAGGACGAGGCGGAGCTTGCACGCGCGGAGCTGGCCGAAAAGGTGGCCGATCTCGACGAAGGTGTGATGGAAGCGTACCTCGAAAAGGGAGAACTTTCAACCGAAGAACTGCTTCCCGCGATACGCCGGCTGGTCGTGGCGGGCAAGATGGTGCCGGTATTGTGCGGCACGTCGCTGCGCGACAAGGGCGTTCAGCCGCTCCTTGACGCGATTTGCGCGTTTCTCCCCTCGCCAGACGATAGACCCCCTGTGGCCGCAACCGACCTCAAGAGCGGCGAACAGGTCACGCGCAAACAGAACGCGAGCGAACTTCTCACCTCGCTCGTCTTCAAGATTTCCACCGATCCCTACGTGGGCAGGCTCTTTTTCGTGCGTGTCTACGGCGGCGTGCTCAAGAAAGGCTCCAACGCCTACAATCCACGCACGAAGAAGCGCGAGCGCATCATGAAAATCGTGCGGCTCTTCGCCGACGCCCAGCAGGAGACGGATGAACTCAGGGCCGGCGACATAGGCGCCGTGGTGGGGCTCAAGGAGTGCACCACTGGCGATACGCTCTGCTCGGAAATGAAGCCTTGCTACCTCGAGCGCATAACCGCGCCGCAGCCCGTGATGTTCATGGCAATCGAGCCCAAGTCCAGCGCGGACAAGGATAAACTCGTCGACTCCATGAAGGCTCTTGCCGCCGAAGATCCGACCTGCCAGTTCCGGGAGGATGAAGAGACGGGCCAGACCATCCTCTCCGGCATGGGCGAACTCCACCTGGAAATCCTTGTAGACCGCCTGAAACGCGAGTTCAAATGCGCTGCAAACACCGGCAAGCCCATGGTCAGCTACGCGGAAACGGTCACGAAGAGTGCGAAATCGACGTTTATGTTCGACCGCGAACTTGGCGGCAAACGCCATGCCGTGGAGCTTGCGATCGCCATCACGCCCCTTGAACGCGGCGCCGGACGCAAGGTGGAACTCTCGCGCGAGTTCCGCAATATCGTGCCGGACAAGCATCTCCAGGAATGCGTGGAACAGGGTCTTGCCGACGGCATAGCGACAGGCGTGCTCGCGCGCTTCCCAATGACGGATATTGCCGTCGAATGCACCGGCGCGACGATAGTCGATCCCGAAGTCTCGGACGAAGTGGCGTTCCGTTCGGCCGCGATGATGGGTTTCCGCGAAGCGGCAGAAGCCGCCGCCCCGGAGTTTCTCGAGCCCATAATGAAACTGGAAATCACCACGCCTCCCGAATCCGTGGGTGAAGTGCTGGGCGACCTCAACTCCCGCCGCGGCACCGTGCTCGACATGGAACAGAGATCCGACATGCAAATCGTCCACGCCCGAGTCCCGCTTGCCAAACTCTTCGGCTACTCCACGGCGATACGCTCGCTCACGAAGGGCCGCGCTTCCTACTCCATGGAGCCGGATATGTTCGAGCTCGCGCCAAAGGCTGTCCGCGAAGAAATCCTTGCGAGGTAATGGACACGCAAGGCGGTTTTTGGTAAAATAGCATCAACGCTCCCACAATCCACAAGAAAGGAAAACTGCAATGAAATACGCATGCAAGGTTTGCGGATACGTCTACGACCCCGCAGAGAACAATGGCGTCGCTTTCGAGGATTTGCCCGATGATTGGGTGTGCCCTCTTTGCGGCGTGGGCAAAGACCAGTTCGAGGCTGTCTAAGCCTCGTTCAAGCCGGGAAAGGACGCAATAATGGACGCAAGCGCGTTTTTCAAGATAGGCTACGGGCTCTATCTCGTCACGACACGGGATGGAGCCGGGCGCGACAATGGCATGATTTGCAACACCGTGGTCCAGGCAACGGCCACGCCTGCAAGAATCACCGTAATCATAAACAAACAGAACTACACGCACGAGACGGTCAAAGAGACTGGCCTCATGAACGTGTGCGTCCTTTCCCGGTCCGCTCCATTCTCCCTCTTCAAACGCTTTGGCTTCCAGTCGGGACGCGATGCCGACAAGTTTGAGGGGATGGAGAAGATTCGCGCTGCGAACTCTCTCGCCATCGTCGGTGCCGACGTCGCCAACGCGGTATTTGCGCTGAAGGTAGCCTCATACGTCGATTTGGGCACGCACGGGCTTTTCGTGTGCGATGTTCTCGAGGCGCAGACCATGTCTGACGAGCCTACGATGACATACGACTACTATCACGAGAACGTGAAGCCGAAACCGGAAGCGCAGAAGCCCGCATCCGCCGGCGAGCCCAAGAAGTGGGTGTGCGTGATATGCGGCTATATCTACGACCCTGCCGAGAACGGAGGCGTGGCATTCGAGGATTTGCCTGCGGATTGGACGTGCCCGTGGTGCAAACATCCCAAAACCGACTTCAAACCGCTGTAATGAAGGCGTATGGCGCGATAGTTTCGCTTGTTCTGGCGCTGGCGGCCGGATGCAACGTGATGCGCGAGGCGCGCATCGCCCAGAAAGGCGTAGAGGGTAAAGCCGCAGGCGAAGCTTCAGCCTCAAAGTCGTGCCCGGATCTCGGCGGCAACCTGGAGACCCTGGTCGCATTCGCGCTGGAAAACCGTCCATCCATGGCATCTGCGCGCATAGCGGTGGAAGATTCGCGCCTCGCCTTGAAGGAAATCGCATCAAACGCACCGTTGGCGAGCCGCACTCCGTGGAACGCCGTTGATGCGAGCGCCAGTATCGGGCATTCTGAATCGTCCACACCGGCACACTTCAAGGATATGAAGTCGAAAACGGATGGTTCGGCTTCGGCCTCGCTTTCCATTGACGTGCTTTTGTGGGACTTCGGGCGCAACGATGCCGATTATCGCGCCCAGGCCGAGAGGGTGCTTGCGGCGGAGCTCGACCTCGTGCGCACGGGATACGCCGTCTTCAACGAGGTGGCCTCGGCATACTTTTCGCGTCTTCAGGAAGAGGCGCTTCTCGCCGTCGCCTTCACCAACGAAACCATGCGCGCAGAGCATTTGAAACGCGCCGAGGAGATGCTGGATGCAGGCGAAGCCCAGAAACTCGACGTTTTGCGCGCCAAACTCGATCTTGCCGAAGCGGAGGAGACTATCGTCGCAGCGTCCAATTCGCTTGTCGCCGCCGAGGCGAGGCTCGCCAACGCCCTCGGACTTGAGGCTTCCTGCCGCAAGAATATCGTAGCGAAACCAGTCTCGCTGGATCAGACCTTCAGGGCGTTTGACGATACCGAGTTCCTTTCGGAGGAAATGTACGCTTTCGCGCGCACCAATGCCCCTGCGATGCAAATCGCCCGTGCGAGACTGCGCGCCGCGTCTTTCGCCGTGGATAGAGCCGTTTCGGACCTGATGCCGTCCGTTTCCGCATCGTTCGGCCTCAACTGGGGCGATCCTTTGTGGTATTGGCGCTGGGGAGTGAGTGCCGCTCAGTCGCTGTTCACCGGCTTCAAAAAAACGACAGCCGTGGAGCGGGCCGTCGCGGCCATGGATAGCGCCGCCGCGGAAGTGGATGCCGCCGAGCTCGACCTTTCGCTCAACATCGAAATCGCGATAAACGAACGAGACAACGCACGCGAGGCCGTTGCTACCGCTCTCGCATCCGTCCATACCGCACAGGAAAACTTCGAAACCGTGCGCGGTCAGTTCCTGGTGGGCGATGCCTCGCGCGTGGATTTCACCGATGCGGCGGCCGATTACGTCACCGCTTTGGCCAACTACATAAAGGCTTTCTATCGCGGTCAGATTGCCGAAGCCAAGCTTTTCGAACTTGGAGGGGTGGAGCCCGTATACGAATGACGGCCGCTTGGTTCTTGAGATGAACGATATCACGCTTGAAGAAAAGTCGGCGGCTTCCACGCTCTCCGACATGGAGATTTTCATCTTCCCTGAGCTCATGTTTTCCCTGGTGCTCGCCAACATTCTTTCCCCGCGACTGTGGAAATGGCGCGAGCTCGAATGGTTCCAAGGTATACGCGATATGCGGCCTAAAAAGCGCCTTCAGCGCCTAAGGCAGCATATTATGGATAATTACACCTTCAACCTCGACCTCGAAACATGGGGCCTTACCACACAAGAGCGCGAGTTGAGGCGTTTTGCGCCGTTTCTCAGTCCGGACGAAATTGCAAGCTCCAACGCGCTCTTCGGCTATCAGGGCGACGTCTACTACTATGATATAGACATACGCCGGCATTTCGGTCTGGATAAGTACACAAGCGATACCATTCCCTATTGGAAGACCGAGACGGTAGAGGCGATGGACGCGTTCCGGCGTCAGCCCGGGCGCCAGGTCGGTGCCGGCGAATGCGTTTCTCTGGCCGCGCTCTATGCCGCCGCCGCATTTGTCGTGTGCGGCCTCCCGCTGGAGAGCATCTACTTGATGGCCACACCGCTCCATTCGCAGAACTTCCTTGATGTGGATACCGGCATCCTCACGAACAATCGCCGCCTCGTCACAAAGGCCATGTGGGCAAACGGCACTGTCATTTCGCAGCAGGCGAGAAGAGCGCTCGAACACGAACGCGTCACCATCGTGAGCCACGCTACCGGCTGGATCCACCTCCTTTATCCGAAAGCCACCATCTCCCCTGCCGCATACGACGATTTCTCGCGCAAACTCAAGGACTTCCTCGTGCCGCCGGAAGGTGCCGCCGATACGCGGCTCGTGGTTCCGCGCCTGCCAGACCCGGCGAGAGTGGAGTTTACGCACGAGGAAGAGCCGCTCAACCTGACTACGGAGATGTCGCGCGACGATATCGCGGCTCGGCTCAAGGCCATTCGCACCACCAACCGCGCCGCCGCCCTCGCCCCATACGCCGCACATTCCCTGGGCGAGACGGAATCCGCCCCGTTTGTGAAAGCCGCTTTGGAGCGCTGCCCAGTCAGTAAAGTCGCCACGCTCGACGAAATAGCTGCCATGGATAGCGAATCCATCTACGACGGCCCCTCGCGCTGCGCCTCCCCGGATGAGGCTTGGAACTACCGCACAGGCGATGGCCTCGAAAAGTGCCTGCTCGCCGCCAATGCACTATCCATATCGCATGGCACGATAGAGATAACTGACGGGATTGCCACGCTTAAGACAGAAAATGCGCAAATATGCGCTTTCCCCACCCGAAAAGAGCCAAAGGATAGGGTGCTGAAATGGTGAAAGAGAGACGACAGCAGTCGACAGCATTCGATTGCAATCGAGGCGACACCTGCATTCGCAGGATGTCGCCGCAACTGAGGTTATCATGAAGAAGAAACTCATTACGGTAATTGTAATTCTCGCCATCCTGCTCGCCGGGACGGTTTGGCTGCTCGTTTCAAGCCGCCAGGGTATCAGCCGGGCGGAACTAGAGTCCGGTCTAGCCGCTCAAACGGCGAGGTTGGAGTCCAAACTTGACGCACGATGCGATATATTGGAGGAGAAGCTAGATAGAGTCGAATCCAAGCTGGACCGCCTTGACGCCAAACTGGACCGCCTCATCGAACTTGCCACCCCCGCCCTGCCGGACAGCATGTCCCCGGCCGGAGACGATTGCTCCGGCAATAAAGGGTTTTGATTGTATTTGGCGTAGAAAACGCAGGGAATCATCGAATTCTTTGCAGATAAAGACATTTCGTTGCAGAGCACTGGGGGTCGATCGCCCCGCCCGAAGGGGGTGAGCGACCCATGCGCATTGGTCCGGAATTCAATGGGCATGGGCCGGAAATCCAATGGGCATTGAATTGGAAACCAATGGGCATTGAATCCAGATTCAATGGGCATTGGTCGCCCGTTCAATGGGCATTGGATTCCCGGGCAATGGGCATGGGTCGGGCAACGGCTCGGGCAGGGGTGCGAGAGGGGTGTGGTGGTACGCTGCGGCGGGCAGAGGTCTGCCCGCCCTACCGCCGGGTGGCACGGCGGGCAGGAAGAATCTACAGCGAAAGAAGGAAGGACTCGAATTTAGGTAGCACCAGCTTGTGGCCTGCGGCATTCAAGTGCGCCGTATCTTTAGCACCTTGAAAAAGGTTCTTTCGCGTGGCTTCGTCGTTCGGCGCGATGCCCGTCAGTTCCGAGGAGTCGCAAAATGCAATCCCGCGCTTCTGGCACTCTTCCTTCTCCACGGCGATTACATCGGCAAAGAACGGCCTTTCTACGCGCCAGGGCGAAATAAGCGCGACTTTGGCGTTTGGATAATGCTGCTTCAAGCCGTCAAGCATCTTGCCGCAACCTTCCCTGAACCCGGCAAGCATCTCCGCCTGACGCTCCTTTACGCCCGGCTCTTCCCTATCCGCATCATCCTTCCCATTCAGCCTCGCAATGGCGCTGGCATCGTTATGGCCGGCGATAACGACGATATAATCGGCATCTTCCGGTATTTCGCGGTATCTTACAAGCATCGTCTCGCCCTGCTTCGGGTGCGCGAAAACCATGCGGTTGCCGTTGCGTCCGTAGTTCAGGTAGTGCATCAGATATTTCTGCGCGAGCAGTGCGTGCCACGCTTCGGCGATGGGACGGTGGTGGTTTTGCACGTAGCTATCGCCGATAAATGCGATTTTCTTGCGGAAAAGGGGCGAAGTTTGCACCTTTTCGAAATCCGCGCCGAAATCGTTATCCATCTTTAGATACGATGCTGCACCGGCGAATGTGCATGAGAGGATGCATGCAGCCGCGAGAAATGCCTTTGCTGTTATTTTCATCGTCTTGTTTCTTTCGTGTGCGTCAATGATTGACTGTTTTTCAATAGACCGACAAGATGGAATAAGGCGGCAATACGTCCGGCATGGCGCATTCTTCCCAAGTGCGCGTTTCATCCGTAATCCGGCAACGGGAGCCGATTCTGCCGTTTCCGGAGAGGGAAAACGGCACGCTGCCACCTGTAGGATTGGCAATCATGACGGCAAGTGCGCCATCTTCGCCCTTGGCCGCGGCCGCATACAACCCCTTGCCGTCGCAGGAGACCTTTACGGCGCTTCCACGCTTTGCGAGTTCGTTGAACGCCATGAACGCATAATACGCCTTGTGCGGCTTGTAGGTGAGCGGGTTGAAAAGCGGCGAATAGTTGCCGATACCGCATCTTGCATCGTATATCGCGGCGGAATCGACGGGGCCCGACTGGAATATGAGCAGAGCCGCCGCGACTTCCGACGCCTGCCGTGCCGTGCCAAGCTTGTCGTGAGCGGGGGCGGGAAGCCATTCGTTCAGGCACGTCTCGACATTCGCGAGCCCGGCCTTGTCGAGGCACTCGCGCACATACCGGATCTGGCGCTCCAGTTCCTCCACGGCGCTGTAGTTATGGTATGAGAAGAAGTCAATCGGGCAGTCATGCTCGCAAACATACTTTAGAAACTCGTGGAAGCAGGCGAGCGTATTCTTGCCGCGCGGGGTTGCCGGATGCTCCGGCGTGGCGAATGCGGCCCCTATGCCGGTAGAGGAATATCCTCCTATCTTCAGGTGCGGGAAGCATGCCTTCAAATGCTTCGAGGCCGTCTCGTACAGCCGGCAATATTCCGCAAACGTGCCGTGCCAGCATTCATTCTTCTCGATCGTCTCCCAGTTCTCCGGCTCGTTCCAGATTTCCCAATATGCAATCTTGTGGCGGAAACCGTCCGCCCAGCCCTCGGTGTAATGGCGAATCACGTGTTCGCAGATGCGCGCCCACTTCCCGAAGTCCTTGGGAGGATCGATGCGGTAGCGGCGCACGCGCTTGTAGTTCTCTATCGTCACGCCCAGGCGGAAGAACGGCTCCACCTTCGCCTCCACTAGACCGTTCACAAGGAGGTCGGTGAAGGCGAAGTCGTAGTTCGCAGGGTCATTCTCGTCGGCATCGAAATCGCGGAAAATGTTCGGAATGTCAACGAATATCCCTTTGCCGAACATGCCGCCTACATCATGAAGGCGCGAAAACGGTATCCCGGCCTCCGTCAAATAATGGAACATGCTGTATTTGACGCAACTTATGATAGGCGGCTGGCCTACACCGTTCACCGGCTTCACCGGCCCGACGACGCTTTCCGCGTCCACCGTCACCGTCGCGGCGGGCGGAACGCAATCCGTTGCGGACGCGCCCGTAAGCGATAGCGTCCACCCTGCCAATATCGTCAATGCCGCCGCGATCTTCTTCATAAAATTCCTTTTTTGCGTTCGTCGTCTTATGATAATGAGAAGTCCATCGACTTTCTTCTTTCCAATCATGACACCTATATTATACCATAATTTGCGGGTTTCGGGGAGCGGGTGACGGGTTAGGAGTTAGGAGTTGGTGGGGCGAGGCGTCCCGCCGAGCCGTCGAGGCTCCTGACACCAATCCGTCCCTTGCGCGGGAAGGGCGAAATATGGTATAATACGCGAATCCAAAGGAACACTCCAAATGAAAATCAAATTCGGCAAGGTTGCAGAAAACATCGTTACCCGCAAGGAGTTCCCGCTCGAGAAGGCGAGGAAGGTGCTCGCGGGCAAGACCGTGGCGGTGCTCGGCTACGGCATACAGGGCCCCGGCCAGGCGCTAAACATGCGCGACAACGGCATCAACGTGATTGTCGGCCAGCGCAAGAGCACCAAGGCAAACAGCTCTTGGAAGCGCGCAATCAAGGATGGCTGGGTGGAAGGCAAGACGCTCTTCACGCTCGAAGAGGCCGCCAAAAAGGGTGATGTGATAATGATGCTCGTCTCCGACGGCTCGTGCCCCCAGGTCTGGAAGCAGATTGAAAAGTATGTGACACCCGGCAAGTATCTCTATTTCTCGCACGGCTTCGGCTATGTCTACAACAAGCTCACCGGCATCAAGCCCCAGAAGGGCGTCGGTCTTGTGATGGTGGCTCCGAAGGGTTCCGGCACGTCCGTGAGGCGCAACTTCCTCTCCGGCGCCGGCATCAACAGTTCCTACGCTTTCGAACCGAACGGCATGAAGGCGAAGGCCGTGGAGGAAATGACCAAGGCAATCGGCATCGCGGTCGGCTCGGGATACCTTTTCCCGACCACGTTCGAGAATGAAGTGACGAGCGACCTCGTGGGCGAGCGCGGCATCCTCATGGGCGCTCTCGCAGGCGTCATGGAAGCGCAGTTCTACACCCTGCGCGCCAACGGCCACAGCCCCTCCGAAGCGTTCAACGAGACATGCGAGGAACTCACGCAGTCCCTCATTCGTCTCGTCGACGAAAACGGCATGGATTGGATGTACTCCAACTGCTCGCAGACGGCGCAGCACGGTGCGCTGAAGTGGCGCCCTCTCTTCCGCAAGGCCACGGAGCCCGTCTTCAAGAAGCTCTACGAGAGCGTGAAGAGCATGAAAGAGGCGAAAGAAGTCATCAAGGATACCGGTTGCGCGGATTACAAGGAGCGCATGGCGGCGAAGCTGCAGGACATGCATGACAGCGAAATGTGGCAGGCCGGAGCGGCCGTGCGTTCCTTGAGACCGCACGAAAAGGCCAAGGGCAACGCCTCTTCCGCCGGCTGGGGCGGTCGCAAGATCGTCAAGTAAGTCCGTCAAAGGCGATATTTGGGATGAAAAAGTCTTTGATATCGCTGGCACTGGCGTTTGCGGCTTTTGTCGCAAACGCCGTGCCTGTTTTACGCCTTGTCTACGGCAAGGATTGGAGCGAAGCCGGGCGCAAATTGCGCAAAACGTTTGAGAGCGCCGCCTTCAAAGCGGCGGCAAAGGGACGCTACAGCGTGGAAATCGTCGATGATTCCGCCGGAGACAGTCCCAAGAATCTAGGCACTCTGAAGCTTCCCGCCCTTTTCGCGATTTCGGAGCGCGGGAACTGTTTTTGCGTGATAGAGAACCTTCCTGCCAAAGCCGAGCCCGAGCAGATTCTCAAAAAGGTGGCATACGTCGACAAAATCCGCCAGAAAGCCGAGGCGGAAGGCTGGCGGACGGCCGACAAATGCGGAGAGTTCCTGGAGAAAATGGAACGCTTCACCGGCGGACCTAAGAGAGTGATTTCGGAAGGCTTCTACCCGAATGTTTTCAAAGAGCTTGTAAGACTCGACCCCGAGGACAAGACCGGCTGGCAACGCCATTTCACGATGGGCGACGGCATCGATATCGTGGAAAAGGCTACGCAGTTCCGCAAGAAGGGGGCTGTTTCCAACGGCGAGGCGTTCATTGAAGAAGAGTTCAAGAAGCCGCGCAAGCATCTGACCAAAGAGCAGCAGCAGGCGCTCTTGATGGCCAAATTCGCCCTCTACCGTGGCGACGAATCGAAGAAGGCCGAGCAGGTGGAGTTCCTCAGCAAGATAGCGGCGGCGGGCGAAGATACATTTTGGGGCACGAGCGCCCTAGGATGGCTGAACATTCTTGGCGAGCCGCCCCTTTCAGTATATTGGGGCTGGCGCCAGGGAGACTTCAAGGGCCAGCGCTTCGCCACGCCGGTGAAATACGGCGTGGATGCAGCATTCCAGCGCCCGGGCAAGTACACTATATCCTTTATTAAGGAGAGCGGGGTCAATCTCAAAATAGAATCGGTCGTTCTCATGGCGGCCAAAGAAGAAGTCGCCACGCTGGAGAAGCCCCAGATTTCGGGCGATACCACATCATTTGAATACACCCTTCCCACGCAATTGAGGGGGCGCATCGTCTCTATGGTCGTAAAAGGCTCCACGGACGCCGCAGGAGGCTCTTCGGGAAAGATAAAGATTGAGCGCCAGATCCTCAAACCGCGGAAGGAAGTCAAATGAGATGAGCGAAGACGCGTTCTTCCAGGATTTGGCCATACTTATGACCGTGGCGGGGCTGGTCGCCATCGTGTTCGACCGCCTTAAATGGCCGAAGGTGCTTGGCTACATCTTCGCAGGCATCCTTTTGAGCGCTCACACTTGGGGCGGCTCCTTCCTTGTGGACGAAGCATCGGTGCGCACTATCGGGCAGCTGGGAATCGTGTTTCTCATGTTCTCCATGGGTCTCGGCTTTTCGACCGGCGACTTGAGCCGCATGAAAGGCGTCGTAGTGCCTGTCGCCTTGATGGATGTCGTGCTCATGACGTGGATAGGCTACACAATCGGCACGCGCGTGTTCGGCTGGGGGATGGTGCCTTCGCTCTTCCTGGGTGCGGCGATATGCGATTCCGCCACCACGCTTCTCGCGAAGATTATCGGCGAATTGCGATGGAACGACAGACCCTTCGTCAAGTTCGTGATGGGCACTTCTGTTTGCGAGGACATCCTTTGCGTCGGCATGATTGCGCTTATCACCGGAGTCGCAAACGGCAAGGGGCTTTCCATCGGGGCGATGGGGCTTTCCATGGGCGGGCTTGGCATATTCTTCCTCGCAACGCTGATGGCGGGCTTTGCCTGGGTGCCGCGCCTTTTGAAGTCGGTCGCCAAGCGGGGGAACGACGAAGCGTTGCTGCTTACTGCGATGGGCTGCTGCTTCCTCGTCTCGTATATCGCCTACCGCTTCGAGTTCTCGCTTGCGCTGGGTGCGTTTCTGGTGGGCGTGATAGGCTCCACGAGCGATGTGCGCTACAGGCTCAACAGGCTTGCGGAGCCTCTCAAATCGATGTTCGCCGCCGTCTTCTTCGTCTCGATAGGCCTGTTGGTGGACCCTGTGGAATGTCTGCGCCACACTCCGGAAGTGCTGCTTCTCTCCGTCGTGGTGATTCTGGGCAAGTTTCTCAACTGCACCTTCGGCGCGCTCCTGTGCGGACAAAGGATCAAGACCGCGGTTCAACTCGGCATGGGGCTTGCGCAGATTGGCGAGTTCGCCTTCATGGTAGCCCTTCTCTATGCCGTCACCACTGGGGATGGTTCCACGCCCATGTACCAGATCGTAGTGGCCGTATCCATAGTGACGACTCTCGCAAATCCTCTTCTGCTGAGGTTGAGCGAGCCGTTCGGAGACTGGTTGGAGAGGAAGTGCCCGGAGCGGCTCGACAAGACGCTCAGAGGCTACCGCGAAGCGATAGAACGCTACGCCGAATCTTCCAAAGGCACCGAGGCGGCCCGCAATCTGCGCTCGGCGCTGCTTCTCGCCGGGGCGCTTTTCGCAATCAATCTGGCGGTTGCGCTATCGTGTTCCATCCTTGCCCACCGCGACTGGTCGAAGCTCTCGGTCGTGTTTGATTCGCACAAGCAGACGGTATTCGCCATGGTGTTCAACATCTTCATGGCGGCGGTGCTTTCGCCGCTGACGAAAGTGGCGCGCAGCATGGGCGAAGCGATGGCGGGCGTCATTGTGGGGGAAGGCGTCGCCAACTGGCATGGCGCGCTCAGAAACGCGGTAAGGCTCTTCGCGCTTGTCGCCATAGTCCTATTGTGGTTCGCCCAGCTCACCATGGTGAACGTGAACCTCGTTCCTCCGGATCCGGCTGTTCAATGGGCCATCGCCATCGTCCTTCTTTCCGCACTCGTCCTAGGGTGGAGATTCTTTGCCAAGTCGTTCGCTTCCGCCTCGAGACGCATACGCGAAGCAGTCCGTGCCGACGAACATCTTCGCCACGAGCGTCCCGACCTCCCCGAAAACCCGTTCATCCTCGCGGAGCCCGCCGAGCTTATCCACCGCATTTCAGTGCCTGAATCCTCGCCTGCGATAGGCGAATCGATCGCACAGCTCAACATACGTGCAAAGACGGGCGCATCCGTATTCAGGGTGATACGTTCCGGCAAACTCCACCGCAACCCGGGGCCAGGATGGGTGTTTGCGCCAAACGACCTCGTCCTCGCATACGGTGACCACCTGCAGATAGCCGCGCTAAAAGACCTCTTCGGCGTCACTTCCGACTACTCGTGAACGGAGAAAGCGCAGTCGTCTACCTGAAATTGCTTGGCTGCATCCATCCGCGGGCGCGGTCGCCGGGCTCGAGCTCGTCGCGGTTTACGTATTCACGCCCGAGAATCGCGTTCTTCGGAAGTCCCGCATCGCGCTTCATCTCTTTTGGATTCACGAGCCCGACCGTCACGAACACCACAATCTCGCGCTGCTCCTTCACGATGGATTTCGACCCGAAAAGCCGCTCTCCGATGTAGGGTATGTCCCGCAAGAGAGGTATTCCGCTTTCCGCCTGCTTCTCTATCGTGCGGGAAAGGCCGCCTATGACAGCGGTCGTCTCGCTCGCAAGATTGAACTCCGTGACGAGACGCTGCACGTTGATGATTGGGTATTTCGCCGTATACGAGCCCGTATCCGACGAAAGATCGGCGAGCGTGCCCGCCATCACGTATTCCTTGCAATCGGAGATCGTCGGCACTATGGAGACGTTGATAAGCCCATTGCTGGCGACGCGCGGCGTCACTTCAAGCTCTATTCCCCACGAAAAGAACGCCTCTTTTGCGAACATGAACTTGTTTTCGCCGGGAATCGCCGCCATCTGCATGTCGAGGTCCAGAGAGTCCGAACCGCCCGAGGTCGTGCGCTTCGCGGCGATTTTCACGTTTGGATACTTTTGCGTCATATCCACTATCGCCTTCTTTCCGGACGAGACGATAATCTTGGGGTTGGAAAACGTCTTTGCATCGTCGGATGCCTCGAGTGCATGCAGGATTACGGACATTTCGGATACGTCAAGCGTGCCGTTGAAATAGCTTATTTCGCCATTCGAGGATCTGCCGCCGGAAATCCCGTAAGTGGTGGTGGTTTTGCCGTCCGTCACCGTGCGTTCGTAATCGTTCACTCCCCGTCCGATTTTGCTCTTCTGCACGGAAGCGGTTGCCTTGGCCGTCATGCCGAGCGAATCGAGAGCCTGCCAATCTATGCCGATCTTGCGCGATGCGTTGCTCGAAAGCTCCACGAACCTGGCCTCTATGTATATCTGGTCAGCCTCGACATCAAGTGCCTCTATCGCCTTCTCGCACGCATCGAGCACAGGTTTGGGGGCCGTGGCCAGCACCGTATTGGACTCCGGGAACGCCACCGCCATCTTCGCTACCTTCAAGCCGCCGTCGCCGAACCCCCCGCACCACATCTCGTTGAACTTCGCCGCAACTTCAGCCGCAGCACAATGGTTTAGATGGAAAAGCCGCGTATCCATCTCCGGCGGCTCCTTGTCCGCAGCGCTATCCGCACTCTGAGTTTCACCGGATGCGGCAGCCTGGACTGCATTTGTGGCGGCGGCGTCCGTCGCTGTTTCGTCAGAAAGCAAATCGACCGCACCCTCGGCAACCGCATCTTCAGTTTCGGCGGCTTCAACGGTTTCGACGGTTTCGGCGGCTTCAACGGTTTCGGCTTCTAAAGCTTCTTCTTCGCCAAACGCGAATGCAGCGGCAAAAATGAGTGCTGCGAGGCAACTGCTACTTGCTATCTTTCTTTCTCCTGTATAAAAGTGTGGCATGTTTGCTCCAATCAGTCCGAAGGAATAGGTATTGTATCATTTTCGGCGCGAAACCGCAACCCGAAGTTGCCGAAATTGCTTGCTCGCGCAGTTTGCCATAATAATGTGCA
>DFGM01000172.1 GCA_002371755.1 Verrucomicrobia bacterium UBA3750
ACATCACGAACTCCTACCACGTGCATGTCACCGAGCCCATCGAGGCGTTCGAGAAGCTTGCCTTGGAATCGCGCTTTCAGCAGCTTTCGCCCGGCGGCGCCATTTCCTATGTCGAAGTGCCGGATATGCAGAACAACATCCCTGCGGTGCTTGCCATCATCAGGTTCATCTACGACAACATCATGTATGCGGAACTGAACACGAAGAGCGACTACTGCCAGGCGTGCGGTTTCGACGGCGAAATCAAGATTGTCAAGGATGACACCGGCAAGCTCGTTTGGGAGTGCCCGAACTGCGGCAACCGCGACCAGTCGCTTCTGAACGTAGCCCGCCGCACCTGCGGCTACATCGGTTCGCAGTTCTGGAACCAGGGCCGCACGCAGGAAATCAAGGAGCGCGTCCTTCACGTATCGTGAATTACGCTTCGATACGCACCTGTGACATCGCGAACGGAGAGGGAGTGAGAGTCTCCCTCTTCGTTTCGGGATGCACCCATCGCTGCAAGGGGTGCTTCAACGAGTGCGCGTGGGATTTTTCATACGGCCAGCCTTTTACGGAAGATACCGAGCGCGTTATTCTGGAAGCGCTTTCGCCTTCGTACATCGCCGGCCTCACCATCTTGGGCGGCGAGCCTATGGAGCCGGAAAACCAGCGCACCCTCGCACCGTTCCTGAGACGTTTCAGAAACGTCTTCGGTGAGACGAAGAACCTCTGGATTTACACGGGATGCATCTATGAAATCGACCTCCTTCCGCACGCCAAGCCGTCGCGCTGGCGTACGGAAGAGACGGATTCCATTTTGAATACGGCCGATATTCTCGTGGATGGTCCGTTCGTCGAATCCCTGAAGAACCTCACCCTAAAGTTCCGCGGCAGTTCCAACCAGAGGATTATCGACCTAAAGCGCGGCGTCGTTGTTTCGTGAAGCACCTGCGGCGCCGGCGCCGACACCGCGAGGCCGCGCTTTCATAAATATCCTCAAAGGCGCTCCTTCCAGCCCGAATCTCGCGCGTATCGCCTTCTCCATATATGATAGGTACTGGTCGGTGGCGAGCTTCGGATCGTTCACGAAGAGGCGTATCGTCTGGGGATTGGTGGAAACCTGCAGAGCGTAATATATTTTGAGCCGCTTCCCGCGAACCATTGGCGAGAGGGTTTTCTTTGCCGCCTGCTCTATCGTGCGGTTGAGCATTCCGGTGGGAAGGCGTATCGACGCCGATGTGGCGGCGCGGTCTATTGCATCCACGCTCTTCCTTATGTTGTAGCCGGATTTTGCCGAACAGAAGACTATAGGCGCGAAGTTGAGAAAGGGGAGCATTTGGCGCATTGCCTCGCCCGCTTTTTTCTCGGAGACGTCGTTTTTCTGCGCGAGGTCCCACTTGTTCATCAAAATGACGCACGCCTTGTTTGCCTCCAGCACCTTGCCTGCTATGCGCTTATCCTGCATCGTGGGCCCGAGCGAGGCTTCCATCACAATCAGTACCACATCCGCCTCCGCTATCGCCTGCTCCGAGCGGAAGAGCGAGAAATTGTCCACGCTCGTCTTGGACATCTTTGTGTGCGGTTTCATACCCGCAGTATCAACGAGCATGTATTTCCTCGCATCGGGTCCCGAGCCGATGGAGAAGGGCACTTCCACGGCGTCGCGTGTCGTGCCGGGAATATCGGAGACTATCACTCTCTGCGCATTGAGGAGCCTGTTGATGTAAGACGATTTGCCCGCGTTTGGTCTCCCCACCACAGCCACCCGCAAGGGGCGTTTCGCATCTTCGTCTTCGTCCTTCCCCGGTAAAGGGAGCTTTGAGACGATTTCTTCGATCAGCGCCTGCGTGCCGCGCCCGTGTTCCGCGCTTACTGCAAACACCTTGAGCCCGAAGCGCTCGAATTCGTGGGCTTTCCAGTCGTCATCCGGCGTATCGCATTTGTTTGCTGCGATTATGCACGGCGTGCCAGATTCGCGGACGCGCGTTATTACTTCGGCGTCAAGCGGCATGATTCCTTCGCGTGCATCGACCACAATCACGCAGATGGCGGAATCTTCCACTGCCATGGCGGCTTGTGAGCGGGTTTCTTCGTCAAGCGGGTCGTGGGTCACGGCGCGATCGAACGCAATGCCGCCGGTATCGACAAGCATCACCTTGCGGCCGGCGACTTCCACTTCGCGAGTGACACGGTCGCGCGTCACGCCGGGCTGATCGAAAACAATGGCGAGGCGTTTCTTCGCAATCCTGTTGAAAAGCGCACTTTTCCCCGTATTGGGCCTGCCGACTAGCGATACTACGTTCATGCCGCCATTATACCATATTCCGCGCCCCCCGGCAATAGCCTTCAACCCATGGACGAAAACAGCGCCAAGCGCGAGCGGTATTGCCATATGCGAAAAGCGCGACCCGTCGCCGGATCGCGCTTCGATTTCTTCCGAAAGGGCCTTTCTTCTTACTTCTTTACGAGCTTGCGCACCGCCTTGTGCGAGCAGAACGTGCGCTCCGTATAGAGCTTGGAACGCCAGGACGCACTCTTCTTCACGAGTTTGATGTCCTGAATCCATGGCGAGTTGAACGGGAAGAGCTTCTCCACGCGCACGCCGTAGCTTTCGCGGCTTACGGTGAAGTTGCCTGCAACATTCTTGCGGCCGTTGTCGATTGCGAGGACTTTGCCTTCAAAGTCCTGCACGCGATACTTGTCGCCTTCCTTGATCTTGATGGAAACGCGAACGATGTCGCCCGTCTTGAATTCGGGGAAGTTCTTTCCCGCAAATGCGGCCGTCTGCTCGGCGTTTATCTTATCCAAAAGCTTTATGGACATGGCTTAGCCCTCCTTCTTTGCGTCCGCCTTGGCAGACTTGCGCGCGTGGTGCGGCTTGAGGTCGGGGTTCTTCGCCCTGCGGATGAGGGATGCGACGGTGGTGGAGGGCTTGGCGCCCTTGGAGAGCCAGTAATCGACGCGTTCAAGGTTGAGCTTGAAGTTCTCGTCCTTGATCTGGGTGTCGTACCAGCCGAGAATCTCGAGGAACTTGCCGTCGCGAGGGCTTCTCTCGTCTGCCGCCACAATGCGATATGCCGCGTGGTTCTTGCAACCCGTGCGGCGCATTCTTATCTTTACCATATTTCTTGCAATCTCCTTTTCGGGAAAAACGGCGGATATTGTATCATATTCCGCCGAACAACGCAAGGGGTAAAAAGATAAACGAATTTCTCCGCCCAACCGCCGCCTTCACTCTGTGGATGCTTGCTTTGGCAAGTGCCCCGCAACGGGCTGAATTCCTGTTGGACACGGGTGGGCGCGATATGTTATAATACTCGCAAGCATCTTTATACTGGATGCCCGGTTTGGTTTCATGGACATATATACAAGTAGAAAGGAAAAGAATGAATACGATTAAGATGGTAGGGATGGTGGCGGCGTTCGGTTTGGCAGCGCTATGCACGCCGGCGGGAGCAGCCGATGCCGCCTCGCCGGAACTCCAGAAGGATACGGTGGAGAAGCACGCGGCCGTTTCGCGGCGTGCGGCGGCGGAAGGTCTGATCCTTCTCAAAAATAGCGGCGCATTGCCCCTTGAGGCGGGTTCGAAGGTGGCGCTGTTCGGCGCGACCGGCGATTACCATCCCGGCGGCGGCGGCTCTTCCGACGTCAAGGCGATCAGAATCGTGGATATTCCCGCCGGGCTCGAGGAGGCCGGCTTCTCCATAGACCCCGACAGTCGCGAGACTGCGCTTTGGGTGATTACGCGCAAGTCCGCGGAAGGAAAAGATTGCAGCGCGAAGCTCTACAACTTCACGGACGAGGAAAAAGCGACGCTTGCGAAGATAAAGGCGGCAGGATTCAAGAAAATCGTCGCCGTTTTCAATTGCGGCCATGCGATGAACCTGAAGATGCTTGCCGAGGATCCCGCGATTGACGCAATCCTCTGGGCGTGGTATCCTGGCGGGGAAGGCGGCGCTGCCATTGCCGACGTAATCAAGGGCGCGGTGAACCCATCCGGAAGGCTCGCTTCGACATTCACCGAATCGAATGCCGACTGGCCGTGCGACAGGCCGGACGACGGCGGCAACTGGTACTCTTCGCGCTACTATGTGCCATATGAAGAGGATATCTTCGTTGGATACCGCTATTTCGAGACTATTCCCGGCGCGAAGGCGAAGGTTGTATATCCTTTCGGTTACGGCCTTTCCTATACGACATTCGCGGCAAAGCCCGGGAAGTGCGTGGTGGACGAGACGAAAGTCTCGCTTCCCGTGTCCGTGACTAACACCGGCAAGGCGGCGGGCAGGTATAGCGTCCTTTGCTACACGTCGCAGGAAGGTGGCAAGGCTGAACATCCGGCACTTGAGTTGAGGGCGTTCGCAAAGACTCATCTTCTCAATCCCGGTGAGAGCGAAGAACTGGTGCTTTCTTTCGCGAAGGAAAATCTGGCGTACTTCGACGACGAGGGAGCGTCCGGCAAGCCCGGTTCGTGGGTGATCGACAGCGGAAAGTATACGGTATGGGTGGGCGGCTCGGTGCGTGAAACCGTCAAGGCGGGCGAGTTCGCGTTCCCCGTCCAGAAGATTCTTTCCACGCCGGGGCTGAAGTTGCAAAGCAGCGTTCTCGCACGCCGTTTGAGAGCGGATGGCTCCATGGCCGCCTCTCCCGTCACCTATCCCGGCGCACGCAAAGTCTCCGACTCGTCGAAACCGCGCAAAACCCCGCTCGAGAAGCCGGAAGTCACGCTTTACGACGTCGCCGCCGGCCGTGCCACGCTTGACGCGCTTTTAGACCAGATGACATTCGAAGAGACAATCCACCTCCTTTACGGCCATCCGCGCCGAGATCCGTCCGGCACGGGTTCCATCGGTGACAGTGCCAAGTTCGGCGTGTCGGCTGCGCAGACATGCGACGGCCCCGCCGGTGTGAGGCGTTCCATCCCATCCTCGTACTTCCCGTGTGCGGCGCTTCTCGCCGGGACTTTCGACACTGGGCTTCTCGAAGAAATCGGCGCGGTAATCGGTGCCGAGGCGGCAGAGGCTGATTTCGACATCCTTCTCGCCCCGGGGCTTTGCATCCACCGCCACCCGCTTTGCGGACGCAACTTCGAATATTTCAGCGAGGACCCCTTCGTTTCGGGCGTATCCGCAGCGGCCTATGTGAAGGGGGTGCAATCCCAGGGCGTCGGCGCCACTATCAAGCATTTCGCCGGCAACAACCGCGAGATGACGCGCAAGATTGAAATGGACATCGTTTCGGAACGCGCCTTCCGCGAAATCTACCTGCGCGGCTTCGAGCGTGCCGTCAAGGATGCCGATCCCTGGGGCATCATGACAAGCTACAACGCCGAAAACGGCTTCAACTCCAGCGTCAACCATGGCTTGCTGACGGGCATCTTGCGCGACGAGTGGGGCTATAAAGGCATAACCATGACCGACTGGCGCACCGTAGAGCCGATTTGGAAGGAGGTTCCTGCAGGGAACGACGTGAAGATGCCCGGACTTCTGAATACATGCCAATCTGACAAGGCGGGCTTCACCGACGAGCTTCTCATTGCTGAAGCGCTTTCCGCCCTTGACCGCAACTACCTTGGCTACGGGCAGATGCGCACAAGCGCCAAGCGCGTTCTCGAGTTCGTGATGAAGACCCGGCGCTTCAAGAAGGAAATGGCCGGGCGCGAATAGCGGGTCATGAGTTCTCTGGAACGCATAGACTGCGATTCAGGCTCCACCACCCTCTCCCAGACGAGTTTCCAGCCCTCGTCCTTGCTTTCCTTTACAAGTTCCAGCCAGTCGCTATCGGATATATCGGTGCCGTTCATGCGAATGTAAGCGCCCCGGGAATGGGGAGCATCCCTTTGCGGTGGAGCCAAATGGCCTTTTCATGCTTGCCCTTGATGAAGTCGTCAAACGAAATTGCGGCCTTGCTGTCTTTGACATCGATCAACAGCCCGGCGAGTTCCAGGGAGCCTGCCTTCACCGGCGCGTTCAGGCCGTCCAAGACCGTGATATTAACTGTAGCCTCGCTGCCGGCATCCGGCGGGAAGGAAAGAATTGCGCGCCAGCGCATTTCCAGTTTCTTCGTCTGGTACGAATACATCTTCGAGATTGGCGACGACGACTTCGACGTAATAACCGCCATCCCCAAGTCTGGCGTGAGAATACCGCGGTTCCATCCAATGAAGATAAGGACGCCAGGAACGACGGACAACCGCGTCAAGAAGGAATGCTGGCTCAAAGTCTCCGTCTTCGCCTATCCCAACGCAAGCGAACGGCGAATCACGATGTGGGGGGCGGCGTGGAGCGCAAGGCTCTCCTTGAGCAGGCCTACATTACCTTCGCCTGCAAGGGCAGGGCATGGGAGAAGAAGCAGAAGAAGCTGCGCCGCGCCCTTGGACTTCCAAGGAAGAAGCGCGACTACACGCCAGAGCAGCGCGGGCAATGGAACGCCTACCTTCTCAAAAGCCGAAAGGAACTCAAAGACTGGCTCGTCGAGCGGATGCGCAAGGAACTGGCCGGCGCGCCGAAGGCGTCGGGTTGGGTGAGCGCGAAGCGCGAACTGCGAAGCAGCCGCAAGGCCCCGCGAAAGTGTCGCGCGGGGTCGAGATTCCCGCCGGGCGGCGTAACCGCCGCGTAAGCGGGGCCGCAACCCATAGGGACGCGGCCAAGCCTAGCGGACTGAGCGTAGCGAAGAGGCTCCGCGAGAGCCGAGCGGGGCATCGTTGATTTTCTCATGGCGTGGATCGAGCGGGATATGGGCGCACATCGCTCAGATAGTGCTGCTATTTTGTAAGAACTCAAAAAGGAGGCACTATGGTAAAATCAAAAAGAACCGAAATACTGAAGGCAAAAGCGCGTGTGTTTGCCAAGCATGTACTGAAGTTGGCACAACACCTTCGCAAGAAGAAAGGAGCGATCTTGTCAGCGCAGTTCTTGCGTAGCGGCACCTCCGTAGGGGCGAACCTCGCCGAGGGTCGTTACACCTACACTCGCGGGAACTACATCTCGAAGCACAGTATCGCGCTGGCGGAGGCAGGCGAGGCGCTCTACTGGATAGAGTTGTTCATAGATGGCGGCTTCATCAAGCCGAACAGCGAATTCGCCAGTATCCACTCCGAGTGCAGTGAGATAATCGCCCTCCTTGAAAAGGTCGTGAGTTACGCCCGCCAGCGCAAGGCGAAGGAGGAGCGCGAGGCGGCAGTTCTGCGCCCGCAAAGGCAGAGGCGGAGGTTTGATGCCGAAGAGCCGCAGCCACCCGCAACCTCCGCGCAGGGGCTCTGAACAATGCGCAAGGTGATACAGATTCTCTCTTCGTGATAGCATTGTATAGGGTAGAGAGTAGAAAACGGAACCCATTTTGAGTATAATAGAAACGAAAAGTGCGAAAAACCAAACTTGGAGTTTGCTCAAAACGACTTAATTTTGATATAATATACCTCGTAAGCAACTATGTACGGCGGAGAATTACCTACTCGTTGATGCTCGCCGGGATGCCCCGTGAACTCGTCGAGTATGTCGTCGTCCACGAGCTCACCCACCTGAAGGCACACGGACATGGTCCGAGGTTCTAGGCGTTCATGGACGCAAGGCTTCCTGAATGGCGAACTCTCCGCAAACGGCTCAATCATTGGGAACCATGAACGCACGCGCATACGATGCCGCATTCGCCCGGCTTGGGAAGTCGAAGTTCAGGAGTCGCTTCCATCTTTCGGAAGCGGATCGGAAGTACATCGCCGAGAAGGGAATGGAGACGATCCGCTCCCATTGCGAGGAGTTCATCCGAACGCGGCTCGCACCGGCGAGTCCGCCGAACGACGGGAAGCAGACGCCGATGCGCGGGCATCCCGTGTTCAAGGCGCAGCATGCCTGCGCCTGCTGCTCGGCACTCGCTTGCGCTCGGCTTGGTTGCTTCCCCATGGGTCGCAACCACCCTCAAGGGGCGGTTACGTCGCGACTGCCTCGCGAAGTGGGAATGCGCCCGCGCCGAAGGCGTCGGGTTGGGTGAGCGCGAAGCGCGAACTGCGAAGCAGCCGCAAGGCCCCGCGAAAGTGCCGCGCGGGGTCGAGATTCCCGCCGGGCGGCGTAACCGCCGCGTAAGCGGGGCCGCAATCCATAGGGACGCGGCCAAGCCTAGCGGACTGAGCGTAGCGAAGAGGCTCCGCGAGAGCCGAGCGGGGCATCGTTGATTTTCTCATGGCGTGGATCGAGATGGAGATGGGCGTATGATGCACGACTTCAAATGCCGCTGCTGCGGGGCGTACTGTCATATCAACAACCAATATTGACACAAACAGGGCGAAAATGCCTGGTTTGTGCCATTCGATTTGCTGTCCATTGACAGAAACGGGGCGAAAATGATATACTATGAGCTGTGACTGCATATGATATTATTTTCGACGAGGCCATCGGCTACTATGGCCTCTTTCGAACATCCCAAGCCCCGAGCCTGGGCGTGTCGGGATCTGCCGTGTTGAGTCTTGCCAAGCGCGGCAGACTGCTGCGCATCGCGCATGGACTATACCGCATTGACAAGTATGTGCCGCAACCCGATGGACTTGACGCATACGCCATCGCCGTTGCCAGAGTCGGCGAAGATGCCTATCTCTGGGGACCTTCCGTGCTTCAGGCTCTGCATCTCTGCCCGACCGACCCGGCAAAGATATACGTCGCGACGCCTGCGAGATTCAGGGGACGTCTGCCCAACAGCATAATCCTCAAGAATTGCGCGAAACCGCATGACATCGATTTCATCGAAGGAATACGGGCGCAGACCGCTGGCCAGGCGATTCTTTCCAGCCAGCACATAATCATGTTCGACCGGCTGCTTGAAGCGGTGGAGAATGCCAAAGGCAAAGGCCTGCTTGACGAGGTCCAGGCGCACAACACTCTCAAGGAACTGTACAAGAATGACTAAAAAGCCGAACTCGCGGGCGAATCTCGATCGCGCAATCGAGAGACTTTTCGGCAACTACGAAAAGTCTCTCGAAACGAGAAGCATAATGGCGAACGCCATCGTGGGGCAGATGCTCCACGGCGGCGTTGTCAAAGGAGGCAGCGGGCTTAAACTCAGATACGGCACGAGCATTACGCGCGCAACGATGGATTTGGATACCGCCTGTCGAGGCGAAGTCTCCGAATTCACCGGGCAGCTGTCCGAAAGCCTCAAACGCGGATGGAGCGGATTTACGGGAACGGTCGTGAAGCGCAATCCGGCGAAGCCGAGGAACGTGCCTCCGCAATATGTGATGCAGCCTTATGCCGTCAGGCTTTCGTATAACGGACAGCCATGGTGCACAGTCGACCTCGAAATAGGGTTCAATGAGCTGGGGGATGCGGATGATTGCGACTTCGCCCTGTCCGACGAGGTTGCCCGGATATTCACCGCACTCGGATTCTCTGTCCCGGATGCGGTGCCGCTGATGAAATGCGAACACCAGATTGCGCAGAAACTGCATGGTCTTACGGAGCCGAACTCCCGACGCGCCCACGACCTCGTCGACCTTCAGCTGATTGTAGAGCATTCGCCTGTGGACTACGCGAAGGCGGCACAACTTTGCAGGCGGCTGTTTTCGTTTCGGCGCATGCAGTCATGGCCTCCTGCCATCGTAAAGGGAGACGACTGGGAAACGCTGTACAACGACGCCAACTTCAAGCACGGCGTATCCCGCACAATAGATGAAGCGATTGCATGGGCAAACGAACTGGTAGGAAGGATTGCCGAATCATGAACTGGCGGAGAATGTTGTTCGAGATTGTCGAGCCCGACAAGGGAAGTTCAGTCGCCAGCCGCATCTTCGACTGGTTGATTACAGCGCTCATACTGTTGAGCGTGGTCATCGTGTTTGCCGGGACGTTCGACCTTCCCCAGAGGACTTTGAATGCGCTATCGGCGGTTGAGTGCATCGCCTCGATTGTGTTCACCGTAGAATACGGCATCAGGATTCTCACTGCGGACTTTCTCTACCCAGAGCGCGGAGCCATTCGTTCGCGCATAAGATACGTCTTGTCCCCGATGGCGATTGTGGACTTCGTCGCCATACTTCCGTTCTGGCTCCCTATGCTTCTGCCCGGAACAATGCTTGGCGTCCGGGCGCTCAGGCTGGTGCGTCTGCTGCGGATTTTCAAGTTGAACCGCTACTTCGACGCAATGAAGGCGATTGGGGATGTAATCGTGGACAAGAAGCGGGAATTGCTGGGATCTCTTTTCTTCGTGGCAATACTCATGCTCATTTCATCCCTGCTTATGTATTCTGCGGAGCATGAAGCGCAGCCGGAAGTTTTCCGCAATGCGTTCTCCGGCCTGTGGTGGGCCGTTGCGACGCTTACGACCGTCGGCTACGGCGACATCTACCCTGTCACGGCATTCGGCCGGCTTGTCGGAGCGTTAATCGCTTTTTCTGGACTTGCCGCCGTTGCCATCCCGACAGGCATAATCACGTCAGGATTGAGCGAACGGATATCGAAAGCCAACGCATCCGAAGACAAGGCAGACAACGATATAAAAGACCTCGTCTACAGGCAAAGCCGAAAACTTGACGAGATAGCCGTGCAGCTCGACCGCATTCTCAAACAGAATTCCGACGAAAGGGAAAGCGAATGAAAACCAAGCATTATGTCCTGATAGGAATCGCCGTCGCGTTCTCCTTGCTGCCGGCGATTGCGCCGTCGCTTCTATCGGTGGCGATAATAGGTGCGCTGATCGGCCTTTTGGCGGTATTCTGGACTCTTCGCGAAGTCGATGCCGAAAGCCGTCGTCTCAAAGAGGATATCAAAAAGGCGGAGGGCGAGGCCGCAAAGGCCCGCGAGGAGCGCGACGGCGCAATCGCCCATGCCGAGGAGCTGGACAAGTTCTTCAATGACAACGGCTATGCGGAACTTGTCGAAATACGACAGAAAATAGATGTGGAGAACGCGGAGTTTGACAAGCAGATCGAGGCGAAACGGCTGGAGTTCGAGCAGGAGATGGAGCGGCAATGCGCGGAATACGAACGCGAACTCGCCGACAAGAACGCCCAGCAGGAGCAAATCCTCCAGGAAAAGACTGCGCTTGAGATGCGGCTTCAAAAGGAAATAGAGAGCCTGACCTCGCGGCGCGACGGCGC
>DFGM01000053.1 GCA_002371755.1 Verrucomicrobia bacterium UBA3750
CTCAACCAGAAGGCGTTCGGGCTCGATTCACCCTTGCACTTCAATTCGCAGGCTGCCGTGTTCGGTCAGGCCGCGAAGGAGATGAAGCATCTCCTCGACCTGCAGGGCGCGGGCACGCTTGAAAACTGGTGCGTGGGCGTGGGCGATCTTTATGTCACCGTATATGGCGGCAGGACGCGCCTCGTCGGCATCCTCCTCGGACGCGGCATGACGATTGACGAAGCGAAGGAGGAATTGAAGGGTGTCACGCTGGAGTCCCTCGTCGTTGCAGAACGCGTGGCTAGGGCCGTGAAGAAGCATATCGCCGCCGGGCGTCTCGACGCGAAGGACTTCCCGCTCCTTCTCCATATAGATGAAATCCTCACGGGTGCGAAAGCCGTGGACATCCCTTGGGAAGCCTTTACCTTCGAAAAAGCATGACATCCAGATCCCTAAAGTGGTGGCAGTGGGAGACGCTCTTCGTGACGATGGGCGGTTATGCGCTCTATTACATCATCCGCAAGAACCTCTCCATCGCGATGCCGCTCTTGGGAGAAATCGGCATCTCCAAGGTGCAGCTCGGCGCGTTTCTCACCGCAGGCGGGATAGTATATGGCGTCGGGCGCTTCTTGAACGGTATCGTGGCAGACCGGCATTCCGCCCGCAAGGTGATGGCGATAGGGCTTTTCATATGCTCGGCGCTCAATGTCCTCTTCGGCTTGAGCGACGTGATTGCGGGAGTGCCGCATTCCGCTGCGGCGGTCGCGGACGCAACGGGTAGCGTCCCCCCCGCCGCAGCTTCGCTAGTCTGGACGATGGGGATAATATGGATATTGAACCAGTACTTCCAGGGGATGGGGGTGGGGCCGTGCATAAAGACCCTGCCCAAATGGTTCCCGCCAGAGGAACTTTCGACGAAACAGTCTATCTGGAATCTCTCCCACTCCATAGGCGCCGGGGCGGTGTTTGCGCTTTGTGGTTGGGTGCTTATCCCGGCGTTCCATTCGTGGCGGCTGTGCTTCATCGTGCCTGCGGCGATTGCCGCGGCAGGAGGTGTGGCGGTGTTGTGGCTTTTCAAGGATAGCCCTGATTGCGCGGGGCTGGCGGTTTCAGGGGCATCCGGAGATTCCGGCAAGCCCGGCGTCTCCGGCGAGACCGGGATGGATGCGGCCGGCTACAAGGCTTATGTGGCCAAATGGGTCTTCCGCAACCCGAAGCTTTGGGTGATTGCGATTTCCGACTTTTTCGTCTATACCGTGCGCTTCGCGGCCTTGGACTGGGGAATCGTGCTTCTGATGGAGACGAAGGGGCTCTCGCTTGCTTCGGCGACTACGCTTTGCTTCGTTTTCGAGATTCTGGGCGGCAATCTGGGGATGGTCGTCGCGGGCTGGGCGACAGACCGCTTTTTCAACAGCCGTGCGCACCAGACGAGCGTCGTATGCATGGCTGGCGCGGCACTTGCGATAGGGCTCTTCTGGCTGGTGCCTGCGGATGCGGCTCTTTGGCTAAAGCTCGTGCCGTTCATGATGATAGGCTTCTTCATCTACGGCCCGCAGGCGTTGCTCGGGGTGGCCACCACGCAGCAGGCGACGGCGAAGGCGGCGGGGGTGGCAGGCGGCTTCGTCGGCATATTCTCGTATGCTTCGACCATCCTCTCGGGAATCGGCTTCGGCTATGTGGCGCAGCATTTCGGCTGGAATGCCGCATATGTGGCGATGCTCGCGGCGGCAATAGCAGGCGGCGTCATCCTCTCTTCAATCTGGCGGGCATCTCCGGCCTGAAGGTGAAAGCATCAGCAAAACAAGGTATGGCGGCATCGGGTATGCCGCCGCAACCACCACCAGCGCAGACGGAATATGTCCGCGACATACGCGAGGCAGACCTTGCGCCGGACATTCTCGCCACGCTCCTCAAGGACCGCACTACTGGCCGCGCCTCCTCGAGAATGGGCGGGGCGCGACGGCCCCGCTCCCCGAGAATGCACAGGGGGCTACGCCCCTGCGCCCCGAGAATGAGCCCCTGCACCCCGAGAATAGGAGATCTTCATGCCCATAGTTGATGGCAAATACAGGCGACCGCAGTTGCGGAACGCGAAAATCAACTACCGGTACGGCTGGTTTTTCGTCACGTTCCAGGTGCATCAGAACAAGAGCCGGCTGGGCGCAATCGTGGGCGAGGAGTGCGTTTTGAATCCGCTTGGCGAGGCGGTTGCGAAACTTATCGAGACGCTGCCCGACTACAATTCCGAAGTCTATGTCGATTGCTATGTGGTAATGCCGAACCATGTGCATTTGCTCCTGAAAATAGAAGACCGGCCTACAAACGACGAGCACCACCTTGGCAAAATAATGCGCAAGCTCAAGAGCTTGGCATATAGAGCTTCAAGAGAGATAATCTCGCGGGGCACGACGGCCCCCCGCTTATGGCAGGAAAACTACTGGGAAAAGATAGTCACGAGCCACGGGCAACTCGAGGCGATACGCCGCTATATAAGAGAAAATCCGAAGCGCTGGTCGATCGACCGTTTCGGCCCTGTAACCAGCCACTGGCAGGGCAATCTTGCATTGTTGGAAGAGCCATTCGAGGCATTTGTGGCAAGTGATACGCGGGGCGCAACGGCCCCGCTCCCCAATATAATCTCGCGGGGCGCAACGGCCCCGCACCCCAATATAATCTCGCGGGGGCCGACGCCCCCGCACCCCAATATAATCTCGGGGAGCGGGGCCGTCGTGCCCCGCGCAATCATCTCCACTTTCACCAGCCCGCAGGAGCGCGAGGTGCTGCGGCATCTGATTGCCGCGAAGCGGCGCTTCATAGCGGTATATCCCGGCGGCATCCCGGCAAATCTGCCGGGCGGCATTGCTGAGAGCGTGGCCGAAGGGCGCGCGCTGTTGCTTTCGCCGGTCGAGAGTGGCACCGGAGTCAACAAGCAGCGTGCGATATGGTGCAATGAATATGTGATAAGGCGCGCCATAAAAGTATGGTGCGGCTACATAAATCCGGGCGGCACGCTTTATTCGATACTCAAGGGCGCAAAGGCTGAAGTCATGGTATAATACGCGCGCAAGCGCAACCTTCCAACGGGTCTCTGCGAGGGGTTTCCCCCTCCACAAATCGGCTCAAACGTTTCTACCTGTAGAAACGTATTACTTCTACCCGTAGAAACATATTGCTTCTACCTGTAGAAACGTATTACTTCTACCCGTAGAAACATATTGCTTCTACCTGTAGAAATGTATTACTTCTACCTGTAGAAACATATTGCTTCTACCTGTAGAAGCGTTTGTGCCGATTTCGGGGGTGTGTTTGCCAGAGCGGCGGGTGTGAAATCCGGGTGGGTGGGCTAGGGTCTCGCCGCCCTGCATTTCGCTTAGAGAAACCGTCAGAAGCACCCTTGCGCAGTGCTTCGGAAAATGATAAACTATTCGTGCTTGGTAGCCCAGCCACCTACCGGGTTTTGCAACTGCCTCACGGGACAGGAGCAAGTCCCGTAAGTCCCGGCCGTTCCGTGTAACCTTTCATCGCCTTTAGTGTAAGCAAGGTGCAGCAATCATAGGAGAAGCAAACATGTCACGCATCGACCTCTCGAACGTAAATATCTCGCTGAAGCAGTTCAACGATATTTCGTCCGGCGTACACAATGCCGGCGAGGTGAAGCTCGCGAGCGACCACTCGTTGACCAAGGTCAACAACCATGTCCACAAGACGAGCAGGAATGTGGTTGCAATTCCCCACGCGGAGGTGATAGCGATCAAGGAGGCGTTCGTGCGCGCCCTCTCGCGCGGCGGCGTGCTTGCGGACGAAATCAACAGAGTCCGGCAGGAACTCGGGCTTGCGGCGGATGGAGCGGTAGACCGTTCGCTGAATAGCCGCAGTATACGTCCGCTCACGCGCCAGCAGATACGAGACATTCTAGACCGCAATGCCGCCACACTCAACACCTTTGCGCAGGAGCATGGCGACAGGACGCGCGTGCGCACGTCGGCGGAGATTTACGGTGCCGGCGGGATGCGCGCCGACCGCGCAGGGCGGCGCGATGCGGCGAATGCGCAGCTTGCCGCGCCCAATCGCGCCCTTTGCATCAACACGGACATTGCGAACTTCCAGCGCGTCGTCTCCGGCGGCGGCGAGATCGCCGACCACAAGACGCGCCAGGGTATGGTAACGGTGGCGCGTGAGTTGATTGACGCCGTGCTTGTGGCCAGCCACGGTTCGCCGCGCGAGGATGTCGATGCCAAGGCGGAGCTGCGCCTCGCGAACGGTCAGACGATTTCGATGCCGCCGGGCATGAGCGAGGCTGCGTTCGTGCGCCGTCTGGAAGACCAGATTGTGCGCTTGACGAACGGCGGTGTGTCCAAGAATGAGGTCGAACTTCACAACCAGGTCAGGAAACTTGCCACGCCCGAGGCGCGCGAGGCGTTTTTTGCGGGGCTGGTGGACGACCCGAGAGGCGGCTACAAGGCCCGCGTCGCGGCGATTGCGATTCTCTACGCGCACGGCGTGACGGATGCGGCCGCTCTCGAAGTGCCGAACCGCCTTTCCGATGCCGATGCAATCGTCCTTGCGCATCACCTCTCGTCGCTCCCGGAGAACGCCACCGCCGATGAACTCGCTTCCAATCCGCTCCTGCTGGCGATGGCTGCGAAGCATCCCGCACAGGTCGCCAGTGCCGACAGGGCATACGTGCCTGCGATCTCCGACGCCGCCTTCAACAAGCGCATCGAAGAGATGTTCATGAACAACGAACTGATGCCCAGCTACCAGCTTCTCGCCGTGCAGACGGCTGAAATCGTGCGCGGACGCCTCGGCGCGATTGCGCTGCCCGACAATACGGCCCCCGGCCGCGTCGTCAACTCGAATGAGAGCGGCACTGCCGTCAAAGAGGCCGCGCAGGAGGGCGGCGGGCGCGTCACGCTCGCCAATCTCCGCGAGCCGTTGCTCGCCGCCGCGCTCAGGACGGGGGCGGAGAGGCTTGTCATGAACCTTGTCAAAAACCGTCTCGCCGAACTTGGAAAGGGCGACGCTTCCGCGTTTGGCATCGCAAAGTCTTTCACCGTCCGCAACCCGGGTGTCATCGAGCGGCTGGTTGCGGCGCAGTCTCCGGCGGAGGCGGAGGCGATTTGCGCGGAATTCCGCGAGGCCATCGCCGACGCTGTGCGGGTCGACGGCGAACTTGAAGAGATTCGCGCCGGAGTCGAAGACAAGGTGCGCCGGACTTTCGCGGAGCGCCTTGGCATTCCGCCGGAGACCATGGACAAAGCTCCCCTCGAAATGCGCGACATCCGCCGCAAGGCAAGCGATCTCGCGACGAAGATCGAGAATGGCGACCTGCCGCTCACTACGCGTGCGCAGTTCCAGGAGGCGTTCGACAAACTGGTGGACTCGTTCGTGGCCGAGCGTATCTCGCGTCTCGCCGAGGTGGACTCGCTCGAGCTGCCGCAGGCGGCAAAGAACGACATCAAGATACTCCTGCTCTCCATCCAGAAGGTGAAGGATATCGACATCGCCTTCCTCGCCGCCGAGGCGGCGAGGATTGATGCAGGCGCACTTGAGGCCGCACTCCAAACCTTCGCCAACCGCGATGCGGTGTTCGGCGCGATGAAGCCTGTGACCGAAGCCATCGGCTCCGCCGTCGAGCGCATGCTCGCGGGCAAGGAGGAAGTCGGTCCGGACGACCGCGATGCGCCGATTACGATT
This sequence comes from Verrucomicrobia bacterium UBA3750, assembly GCA_002371755.1. GTDB lineage: Bacteria > Verrucomicrobiota > Kiritimatiellia > RFP12 > UBA1067 > UBA1067. Next base: position 5,677 of record DFGM01000053.1, read on the forward strand.
CTCGCGCGGATGATTATCGCCAAGAATCCCGGAGCGGAGCGGTTGCTGCGCGCATTCTACGCGAAGCCAGACGTCATGGAGGCCATCCGCAACCGCGGGGCGGATACGAACAGCCCTGCCTACGCAAGCGCCCCGTTCGAGCAGTTTTCGGACAATCCGCAAATCAGCCTCGCCAACCCCGCCCAGACCGCCGCCCTCCAGCGCATTCTGGACATGCCGCGCGAGTTCGCCGCCCTCCAGCGCATTCTGGACATATCGCGCGAGTTCGCGGCCTTCCGTGCCGTCGGCGGACTGGACCGCGCCGCCGCCGCAGGCTACCACGCAAGCGAACTTCCGATGCTTGCCCGCGCTTTCGCATTCCACAAGGCAGCCACCGGCTCCACCGACGAGGTAGCGCTTGAAGCCGCGCTCGACCACCAGAGCGCGACGCGCCGCCTCGCTTCCTATGGCGGACGCTTCACCGCGAGCGTCGATAACTTCCGCGCCGGACTCGCCCTGATGGACAAGTTCGCCGCTTGGTACGCCAACCTCGCGGAGGACTTCAAGGCCGGCAAGTTCGACACCGTCACGAAGTCCAACGCCGGCAGCACGTTTGCCGATGCGAAAGCCGTCAGGGCGTACGAGATGTTCGTATTCCAGGATTTGGCTATCAACAAGGCCGACCTCTCCGAGGCAGACCCGGAGAAGCTCTTCGGCGTGGCGAACAACGACGCGATGAACTTCTTCGTGCGCGGCAACGGCTCCGGCTGCACCGGCACCCTCGTGGCACTACCGCCCGCCAAGCGTCAGGTCGTATATGCCGTCTTCCGCACGCTCGAGCCGCATTCCGCAGAACTTGGCCAGCGCCACTGGGCCAGCGTCTTCGACAACGAGAATGTCCTCGCGCGCGTCCTTCGCCACTTCGACGAAATCGCCGACCTCGTCAAGGCCGGGCAGCTCGACCGCACCCGCATCAACGCTATTCTCACCCCAGACCTCGACCTCCCGCCCGATGCCACGCCCAGGCAGGTTCGCGATGCCATGCAGGAGCGCTACTACCCATTGTTCAGACAATCGCCCGAGAAGCTCATGGAGATTAGCACCATGTTCACCACGACCGGCTGCACCGTCACCGAGGCGATGGCCGCCATGGAGGGTGGGGAGCGGCCGGAGCCACTCCCGGAAGTCGCGTCCACTACAATGAAAATCGAGCAGATTGACGGCACCACGAAGGGCGGGCGCTCCTTCATGCTCGGCGACCTCATACGTCCGCAGAATCCGACCTACATCAACGGCGGCCGGAATGTCCTGACCCCGGAGCAGAACTACTTCACGGTAAATATCGGCGGCGAGACCATCCGCTGCGCCAAGGATGGCAAGGCGTCGCAGAATGCGCACATCGCCGACAAGATCGAGGCGCTCTGCGGCAAGGTGCATGTCGAGCAGGCCAATACCGTCATGCGCGGCCTCTCGCAGGGGGGGCACGGCCCGCTCATCGCCATTCTGCCGCAGCACGGCATCGTGGGCGGCATCGGCAGCGAGCACACGCCGATGACCTACACGCTCTCCAAGAACGATGTCACAGGCGCGGTCACGATCCGCTATTCGGAACCGGAGGGCTTCCCCTTCAAGTTCCACTGGGAGACGACCGTCGCCCTGGACGGCACCGCGACCACCACCCCGGTCGTCGCCGAGCCGCTCCAGCAGGCTTAGCCCGCCATCAGTAACCTTCCGCAACGCGGCGTGTAATCAAGACGGATGCCGCTTCAACACGAGAGAAAGACAAAGACATGAAAACGAAAGAAGACTTTGATACATTCCTGTCAGACGTTCGAAAGGCGACGGGTATAGCATCGCTGCTCCCGGACGAATCCGGCCTTGTGAGCGTCCGCGTCGACGACGCCTACAACGTAAACCTCCAGTTTGTCGAGGCGACCGGGAAGGTGCTGTGCTTTGTCGAGGTGGCGGAACTTCCGGTCGATGCTCCCGCCGCAGTCTATCGCGATCTGCTTGCGGGCGGGCTTTTCGGCAAGGACACGGCGGGCGGATACTTCGCGCTCGAACCGGAGACGGAGACGGTGGTGTACAACTACTTCTTCGACTTGGACGCGGTGGCGGGCGACGTTGAGGACTTCGTCCACACCCTTGAGAAGATCCTGCAGCTCTGCGACATCTGGGCGGAGCGCATAAAGGAGCGCCTCGCCGCCGGCGAACCATCCGGCGGCGATAATGTGCCGCACCACGCGATTCTCGCGTAGCGGCGGCGCTTAAAAAAGAAACGAGAGAAGAGAAGGGCGGGGCGACCGCCAAGGAGGATAATACCATGCCGTTGAACATCGAATCATTTCGCGCAATCGCGCAGTCTACTTCCTTTTCCTCCCGCGACATCGCGGTGCGTGGCGAGGGCGAAAACGCCAGAGCCAGGCTCGGGAACTTCGTGTTCTCCCAGTCGAAGGCGGTCAACACCGCCACGATGAAGGCCTTCAAGGCTGCGCTCGAGAAAGAATACGGCTCTCTCGGCACCCACGCATTCGATACGGTCGTAGGCCAGCGCGCCGATACGCTAAAGTCCCTCCGCGCCTGCGACGTGCAGAAGACTCTCTCGCGTCTCGAGACGCTACGGAAAAACCGTGTCATAGGCGAGATGAACCGCCAGCTCGACACCTCGCCGCGCATGATGGAACTTTCCAAGGAGATGTCCGAGGCCGTCCGCGCCCGGCTGCACGACAACCCGTTCAAGGATATGGTGCTGGCGGACCTGAAGACGGATGCCGATGTGGCAGCCGCCGCACAGCGCCGGATTGAGAAGGAGATAGAGTATGTCACGGCACATCCCGGCGAACTTGACACGAAAGGGCGCGATGTCGCTGGAAGCGGACGTGTCGAGCACGAGGCGAAGGCCAACGAGGCTACGGGCCTCAAGAACCTCAAGTCGAAGTTCTCCGGCGGCGAAAAGTCGGTCTCCGATGAAATCAAGCGCGGTTTCCTCGGTGCGGGGATGCGCGTGAACAGGTCTGGCACGAATCCGGTCATTCTCGAAAAACTCAAGTCCAACGGCGTAGAGCCCGGTTTCATCTACCGCAACGACTGGTCTACGAAGGATACGCGCGGCTTCATGAGCGACATTTATTCGGATGCGAACAGGCAGGCGCTTGAGAGTCTGAAGGCTAATGACCCGGCGCTTGCGGAGAAGTGCGCGGGGAAGGGCATCCGCGAGCAAGTGCTTCTCGCCGGCCGCGCACATCCCGCCGCGATGGCGGCGGCGGCGGAGTTGCTCATCTCCAAGGCGGCGGCGCTGGCTTTGCAGGGCCCGCCGCCCGGCGGCCCGGAGCCTTCCGATGCCGTAAAGAACCTCGCGAAGGCCTTGCGCGCGCACTTCGCAAACGATGGCGACCTGCGCAAACTCTCCGCCCTCGACGACCGCCCGGGCGATAAGGCCGTGCTGCTGGAAGCGAAGAAGTATCTTTTCTCGCAGATTCGCGATGCGGTGATGGGTATCAAGTCGGGCGATGCCGAATACAAGATGTCGAATGTCTTCAAGCACTTCCAGGACCGCGCAATCATGAAGCTCGACTACAACGAGACCGAGAAGTTCTCGAGCGGTGGCGCCGCTTCGGCGGGAACCTTCATGCGTCCGGAGCGCATCCTCAATAACCGCAAGCCGATTCTCGGCCAGATTTACCGCTTCACCTCGCGCCAGTCGGCGGATGCCATCTCCGCCGGCGCCGTCACGGAGGCGCTTGCGAACGACCTTACGCGCATCGCCGGCGTCCCCGCGCAGGAACTGGAGATTGTTCGCGGTGAGTATTCCGACGGGCATCCCAAGTTCATGCTCGCGGCGAAGTTCGCCGAAGGGTACAAAGATATGGAAGCCGGGATGCTCAAGGACGGCCGCGTCGTAAAACCCGCCGGCGCAGACCCCAACCTCAAGATGGAGAGCCTCGGCAAGTACAAGGCGTTCTTCCTCGTGACTGCCGACCGCGACGGCATCGGCAAGCGCGGACAGAACAAGGGCTTCGTGAACGGCAAGTTCTTCGCCATCGACCCCGGACACTCGCTCGAGGGGAACGGCAAGTACCTCAAGGTCTCCGACGACCTCTCCTTCAAGGATACGTACGGCAAGAGCACGAAGCCGCGCTTCAACAACTTCTCCGTCTTCGACGACGACACTTTCTTCTCGAAGCTGCAGGGAGTCATTGACTTGCGCGAGAAGGTGAACAGGGGCGAGTTCAAGAAAGTTTTCGACGACTACAGGGCCGCCTTCGACCCGAACGCCGAAGGCATCTCCGA
>DFGM01000101.1:0-3950 GCA_002371755.1 Verrucomicrobia bacterium UBA3750
CGCTGCCGCCGATGCCGATGTTGACCACATACTTGATCTTCTTGCCGGTGAAGCCTTTCCACTCGCCGCTCCTGACCTTGTCGGAAAACTCGCCCATCCGTGCAAGCACCTCCCTGACGCCGGGCATCACATCCTTGCCGTCCACAAAGACTTTCGCCTTCGGGTCGCAGTTTCTCAGAGCGGTGTGGAGAACGGCTCTACACTCGGTGACGTTTATCTTCTCGCCCGTGAACATGCGCTCGATTTCGGTCTTGAGGTTGGAAGCCTCGGCGAGCTTTACGAGCGCCTTCATCATCTCGGCGTCCACGCGGTTCTTGGAATAGTCCAGGAACCATCCCGCCGCCTCGAGCGAAAACTTCTTGGCGCGCCCGGGGTCGGCCTTGAAGAGATCCTTTATGGTGCGGTTCTGGTTCTTGTCGATGAGTTCATCGATCTTTTCCCATGCTTTCTGGTCCATTTTGTTTGATCTAGCCTTTCTTGGTGTTGTCGTTCGGAAATGGGGCAGGGGCGGCTCATCGCCCTGAAATATCGTCTTCCTGCGAGGCGAGGAAATCGCGGGCCATGTTGAGTCCTTCTATGCTTTCGAGCCCGCCCACGGCATCCGAAAGCTCCAGCCGCGAAATGGAATATTCGTTGTCGCCGATGCGGTGGGTGAAGGCGAGGTCGAAGTCGCCCGGGTAGTTGAAAAGCATGAGGATGCCGCCCACCAAATCTCCCATCGGCGGCAGGTCTATGTGTTTCGCCGCAAAGGAATATTCCAGCGTGGTGCCGACGCCTTTCTGCGATTTGAGGCTCACTGCGCCGTCGGTCGATTCGCAAAGCTGCTTGAGGATTGGGAGCCCCAGCCCGACCTTGCGCTTGTCGTGCTTGCCTGGCTCGGTGTAGAAAGGATTGAACGCGCGCGCGAGCGTCGCTTCGTCCATCCCTTTCCCGTCGTCCTTTATCGCGACCTTGATGGTCTTGCCGTCCTCGACGATTTCGAGCGAGATGTGTTTGGCGCCAGCTTCGATGGAGTTTTGCGTCGTGTCGGTGATTACGTCTGTGAGAGTGGCATGCATGTTTCAGAAACGCGTAAGACGCGGAGATATTGTGGTGGCGCGGCGCGCAAAGACGTCCTTTAGCGCGTCTACCGTGAACTCTTTCATGTCCGCTTGAGACCATACACGCGCCACGTCGTCCAGGTTGTGCGCATCGGAAGAACGCGTCACGGCAAGACCGCACGCCTTTTCGAGCCACACCGTCTCGTCGGCCGTGCGCGAAAGTTCCACCGCGTCGAACGTGCCGTCCAGCGGCAGGGCGCCAAGTTGCGAGTAGCAGGAGAAGGCGCTCCTGTCGATGTGCGCGGCTATGTAGACGCCTCCAAGCCTGCGGCATTCGGCGGAAGTTTCGGCAATCGTCTTGCGGCAGGCCATGGCGAGAATGCGCCACTCCATCTCCACGATGTCATCGTCCCAAGTGACGACAGGCTGGTCGCCGAACGTATCCGGGTCGTTCACGCGTTTGGGCAAGGCCGCATAGACCCAGTCCGTCATTGCGAGCGCCTGTTCGGTGGTGTCGAAGAGGGCGAGGGTGTGGACTTCTTCCGCCGTGCACACTTCCAGTCCGTAGAGGCACTGGAGGCCTGCGCGCCTGGCGCATTCGGCAATGGCGGGAGTGTTTCTCGCCGATTGGTGGTCGGTGAGCGCTATCGCATCCATGCCGGCCGCCTTGGCGCGGGCGACGATTTCCGAAGGCGACATCTCCAGATTCGCGCATGGCGAGAGGCAACTGTGTATGTGAAGATCGAATTTCATGCCTTGGCGTGGACGGGCTGGCGCGGCCTTACTTTCGGCTTGGCGCCAGGTCTTTGAGTGCCATCGCCACTTCGAACTGCGAGAGAGGCGAAACTATTATGGATACTTCTTCGTCTTTCGCGCCCTGCGCCATGTCTGGAGGAACGGGGCGGTTGTGGCAAAGGACCACCACCTGGCAGCCCACTAGCGTGCAGACCGCTATGGCGTTCAGGTGGTTTTGTATCGTCACGAGGACGCATTCCTCGCCGGCATGCCCCATCACGTCGGAGAGGAGGTCGCCCACATACACGGTCGAAGCGGTTTCTTCTCCCGTTCCGACTTCGAGCTTGCCCGATACGCGCCGTGCGATTTCGTTTGCCGTCATTTCGCCTCCTCCGCCGGTTGCGGCGTCCCGGCCTCGGGCGCGGCCTTGGGAAGATCGAAGATGCACTCGACTATCGTGAAGCGCCCGACTTCGCTTTCGATGTGGAAATGGTCCGACACGCGTTTAGAGTTGGATAGACCCATGCCCGCGCCGAATCCCATGGAACGGATCCAGTCGTTGGCCGTGGATGTGCCGTCGCGGCACGCCCATTCAATGTCGGCGATGCCGGGGCCGCGGTCTTTCGCCGTGATGCGCACCGCATCGTCCGCTATGATCAGGACGAGCACTCCCCCAAGCGAATGGATGCAGATGTTGATTTCAAGCTCGTAGGCCGCCACGGCTACGCGCCTTATGATGGAGCGGTCTATCTTGCGCTCGCGCAAGATGCCTTTGATTGCGTTTGCGGCGTGTCCGGCACGCGAAAGATCGTTGTGGACCACCGCCCATTCCTTGCGGAAGAAATTGTCCTTCGCAACCTGCTCGGCGGCTTGCGCCGCCTGGGGTGACGCCTTGCGCTCCAGTTTGCGTATTTCCACCGAAAGCTCGTATAAGAGCGCCCTCATCACGTCTCGCTGCGATACGATGCCCACCAGCTGGCGGTTGGAATCGAGCACGGGGAAGCGCCCGTATGTGTAGTTGTTGAAGTATCTGAGGGCGAAGGATATCGGCATGCCCGCTTCGAGCACGACGAGATTCTTTGCCATGTGCGCTTCGCACGTCTCGTCCATCCAGCCGCCGTCCAGCCCCTTTATGATGTCGTTCACCGAAACGATTCCGTAGAGGCGGCCGTTCTCGCTCACGGGCAGGCCGGAGATGCGGTTGTCGCGCAATATCTTCTGCGCCTCCCTGAGCGTGGCCTTTCGCGGTATCGAGATTACCTGGCGGTGCATCACGTCGCGCACCTTGAAGCGCTGGAGAAGCTCCATTATGATGACGCTCGAATCTCCCCCGAGCGCCTTGGTGTCGAGGGTGGAATGAGCCGCGAGGATTTCGTCGTCGTCGGTCTTCTGCCCCTCGAGTATCACAGGGTTGTAGTCGCTCATCAGGCGCGCTCCTCGGCAAGAAACGCATCGTGCAGCCTGACGCACGCGTCGTATTTGGAAAGCGGACTCGAGACAAGCGGTATGGCCAGCTCGCCCGCCACCTTGATCATCGTTTCGGAAAGGGGCTTGGCGTTGTGGATTACGACTCCCATTGCACCGACGATATGCGCGGTGCGTATGGCCTGGTCGCTCGCGAGCGAAGTCAAGAGCAGAATGTCGTCCGCGTCATTGAGGAGGACGTCGCTCATAAGATCGTTGGCGACCACGGCGCCAACGGCGCGAGGACTTGTGGGATCGCCGGCGATGAGTTTGCCGTCGAGAATCTTTACCACATCCGCTATCGTCATCTCTATATCTCCTTTCGTTCCTGCAGTCAGGCACTTTTCAAGTTTGCCCCCATATTATACCATTCCCCGCCTTGCCTTGTCCACTGCAAACTGCCGCCACGCCAGGGTGCCAAGAGAGAGTGCGCCAAAAATGGCGCACCACAGAACTGCGCATCACAGGACTGGCGTATCGAGCCGACGGCATATGGGCAGGCGGTGCTTGAGGCGCTGGATGTCATGCCGCGACTGTATCCGCAGGTGCGGATATTGGCGCGGCAGCTGATGCCGGAGCATTTTCATTTTGTGGCGTATGTGCAGGCGCCGCTGCCAAAGCCTTTTGGCGAGTTGGTGCGCGGCTTCAAGGCCGGCGCAGCGAAGAGATGGAGAGAGCTCGCCAAAAATGGCGAGCCACAGAACTGCGCCA
>DFGM01000101.1:4035-13198 GCA_002371755.1 Verrucomicrobia bacterium UBA3750
AGAATGGCGAGCCACAGAACTGCGCACCACGGGGCTGTTCTGTGGCGGGGCATTCTTGCCCCGCATGGTCGGAAGGCTTTCAGGATACGGTACTCCTCCACGCAGGCCAGCTGGCGGCGATGATCGCCTATGTGTGCGATAATCCGCGGCGGCTGGCCATGCGGCGCGCGAATCCGGAGTTGTTCAGGCGCATCGCGCGGATATCGCTGCCGCTGGACGGCGGGCGCATGACGGGGCAATTCGAGTCGCTGGGCAACCGCTTTCTCATAGAGCGGCCGCTTTTCCAGGTGCAGTGCTCGCGGAGGTTCTTCGCCTACAGGCGAATCCCGAAGAGGGGCGGTGGCATGAAAATCATCCGCGAAGCGGAAATCTCGACGGCGGAATTCGCGGCGATTCGCGATGATGCGCTTGTCGCCGCAGAGCACGGCGCGGTAATCATAAGCCCGTGCATAAGCGACGGCGAACGCGAAATCGCATGCGAAGCATTGGAAAGAGGCCTACCGCTCGTGACGCTGCGCAACAAAGGTTTTTCGAAACTCGAAAAGCCGTCGGGCAGGCTGTTCGAAGCCTGCATCGATGGGCGGCTGCTGATGCTCGCGCCCGCCGCCTGGCCCTACACGACCGCAGAAAAGCCGATGACGAGGCTCGACGCGACTGCGCTCAACCGCATAACCCAGTGGCTCTGCGGCGAAAGCGCCATTGAAATCGACTACAAAGGCATGACGCCCGCAAACATCGACCGCCTTGCGATGGAAGCCGTGCAGGACTAGCTACCGGCAGGAAGGAGCGCCGGTTGTCGGACGGTCAATGGAAAGCGCGACTTCTTGCACCGCTCCCTTGAACTCGTCATCGCCCGGGGCCTCGGCGCAAAGCGTAATGCACGTCCAGCACAAGGCAGCCTCCACGGCGGTAGCCGAGAAGGCGGGGATTTCGAGAGACGGGCCTTCAAACGGCAGAGGGCGGATGGAAACAGTGTCGGGCGCATTCTGTCACGCGCCATCCCTCATTAGGGGCGCAGGCGTGTTTTAGGTGAAAGCAGGCATGGGTGGGGCTGGGAGATTGAAGACTTGGCTCATAATCCGGCCAATGTCGTCGTTGCGGTCAAGCGCCGATTCGGGGACTGTGCCTGCGGGTTCGGATGATGCGATTGAAAAGTCGTTGTTTCCGATTGAAAGGTTGGCGGATTTGGGAGAAACGCCGGCGGCGGCATCGTTTGCGGACTCTATTTGGCCAAAATTGCCGCTAATCGCCGTGTTTGCCGCATTAATCCTTGAAAAGTCTATGTTCATTTTGCGTCTCCTTATTTGTTTGTCGCACTGTTTACACGGCTCGCGTCAGAAAGTTACACTCAAATCCTTCAAAATCTCGCGAAGTTTTTCCTTAGCCCTGAAGACTCGCACTTTGACAAGGTTTTCCGAGACGCCAGTCTGCATGGCGACATCTTTTACGGACATTTCGCCGATCTGGAACAGGGTAAAGGCCTCTTTTAGGACCGGTGGGAGCCGGGCGATGGCCTCTTTGATGCGGCGGCGCAGATATTCGGCGTCGGAAGGGGAGGCGGCAGGACCGGAAGAGGCGGCGTCTTCTTCACGTATCTCTTCCACAAAAGCGATGCGGCTATCGTCTCTGGCCATGTTTCTGCGCAGATTTCTCGCTATGGTGAAAACGAGCCCCGAAACGGCGGATTCGTCTTCGCGCAAATCATCGCGCATCTTCCAGAGTTTGAGGAAGGTGTTTTGAACAAGGTCGCAGGCTTCATGGTAGGAACTGCCCGAAGAGACGAGCCAGTTCGTGAGGCGCGGGGCGAGTTTGCGGTATTGTTCCTCTATGTTCATAGATCCTCCAATGTGATGGCGTCGAGTTCGGCTTCTTCTTTACGGGCGTCTTCAAGCTGTTTGGACCACTTGAGGATTTCTGCTACGGGTTCGATGAGGGTGTCCGGGATGAAATCATCGATCTTGCAGTTTGCGTAGAGAGCCCGTGCGAGGGGCTTGTCCTCCATGACAGGGATGCCTTCCGCGAGTGCGGTTTCGCGGATTATCTTGGCGACGGGTCCGGCGCCGAGGGCGCAAATGCGCGGGAGTGGATATTCGTCGGTATTGTAGCGGATGCCGACTGCGAGACGCGTCGGGTTGGTAACTATTACGTTGGCCTGCTTGGCGGCTTTGGCGGGTTCAGGCCCGTTTAGGAGTTCGTTGCGGAACTCGCGCTGCGCCTGTTTGATTTCGGCAGAGCCTTCCATCTCCTTGTATTCGCGTTTCACCTCGTCCTTCGTCATCATCATCTGCTTGGTGAAGTTTCGCCCCTGGAAGAGACGGTCAACCACGGCGATTACGATATAGCCGAAGGCGGTGTAGGCGGCGAGGCGTTTGAGCATGAGTTTCAGGCTGGGGAAGATGTCGTCCACCGTGCCGTAGCACATGGTCAGGAGCTCCGGTATGCTCGCGATGATGATTTTATAGACCAAATAGCCGAGAAACGTCACCTTCACGACATTCTTGAGGAACTCGAAGAGGTTCTTCATGGAGAATATCTTCTTTGCGCCTTCCACGGGGCTGAGTTTCTCCAGTTTGGGGATAATTGGCTCGAAAGTGAATAGAAAGCCTATTTGTGCCACATTGCCGACGATACCGATGAGTGCGGCCACTGCAACGCAAATGAAGGAATGTTTGCAGATGATGAGGATTGCCATGGCCGAGGATTCGGCGATGGATCCTGCATCGTTTTCGGCGATACGCCCCGAGAGGAACTTCAACAATTCCTGCATATCATCCACAAGCGCGACGCCCATCCAGCCGAGAAGGGCGAAGAGGACTACAAGGATGGCGGTGGAGGTGATATCCCTGGAAGTGCAGACCTGCCCCTTTTCCCGCGCATCGCGCAGTTTTTTCGGGGTGGGCATCTCTGTTTTCTCTCCGGACGATTCTGCCATTTATGCGCCTCCCAGAAGTTTGCGCACCGGCGTAAGGATTGCCGATTCGTCGGTATACATGAGCATATCGAGGATAAAGGGTATGTAGACGACAAGCATGGCGACGCCCAAGGCGGACTTCACCGGCATGGAGAGGAAGAATACATTGAGCTGCGGGGCGGTCCGGTTCACGAAGCCGAGGCCGAGGGTTGCCAGAAACATTATGATGATGACGGGTGCGGAAATGACCACCGTGACGCGCAGCATCTCGTCGAGCGAAGAAAGGATTTGGATAGGCGCGTCTTTTGCGAGCGAAAGCCCCTCTGAAAAGACCGGCCAGTGGATGTAACTCGTGTAGAGCGCACCAAGGAGAAGGAATACGGCGCCGCTCACGAAAAACAGAGTCGAGACGATTTGCGTGAAGAATATGCCGGTTGTGGAAACTTGGGCGCCCGAGAGAGGCGAATACACTTCACCCATGGTCGCGCCACGCTGGTTGTCTATGAAGTTGCCAACATTCTCGGCCACCCAGAAGGGAATGGCGGAAAAGAAGCCGATGAGAAAGCCTATGCACGCCTCCTTGAAAGCGGTGAAAGTCAAGACCGCGAGGCTCAACTCCCCCTCGGGCATGCCGGAAAGAATCATGGGAAGGGGAATGAAGGCAAATGCGAAGACGGCTATGCGCCGCGCTATGCCGGGTATCATCGAGTCCGCCAGCGCCGGGCATATCGCAAACGCCCCGCCTATCCTCGCCATGGCAAGCGCGGATGCGATTATCCATCTGTGAAACTCAGCGTACGACATTACCTCAACAGCGCCAGGTGCGTGAAGATGTCTTGCGTATATAGAAGGAGCGCGGAGCCCATCCACGAGGCGCACGCGAGAAGCGTGAGCGAGATGGCGATAAGCTTCACCGCGAAACCCAGGGTCTGCTCCTGTATCTGCGTGAGCGCCTGAAGAAGCGAAACGAGTACGCCGATTACCGTAGCGACGATGATCGGTATGAGAGAGAGCCTCAACACGAGAAGGAGGCATGTTTGGGCATAGTCCAGAAGTTGCGCCTGACTCATATCGCATACCCCCTTACAAGGCCCTGGATGAGAAGCGTCCAGCCGTTCACCATAACGAAGAGGAGCAGTTTGAACGGCAGCGATATCGTCACAGGCGAAACCATCATCATGCCCATGGCGAGCAGGATGTTGGAGACTATGATGTCAATCGCAATAAATGGGAGATAGACGAGAAAGCCAATCTGGAAAGCCTTCGTGAGTTCCGAGACGCAGAAGGACGGAATGAGGATTTCGAAACTGTCCGGGTCCGGAGTGGCCGTTTCGCCGTCTTCTTTCGCCCAGAGGCGTTCTGCGGTATGGACGAAAAATGCGCGTTCGCGGTCTGCCACATGTTGCGAAAGGAACTTCCGGAAAGGTTCTGCGGCGGCGGATAATGCGTCTGAATCGAACCATTTGCCATCGTTTTGGGCGGTTGCCGCGCCGGATTCGTTCTGGGCTGCCTGGACGGCCGCGCCATTCGTTTCGAGTCCGGCCTTGGCTATATTCCACGATTCCTGCATCGTGGGGGCCATTATATAGAAGGAAAGAATCATCGCAAGCGCGTTTATCACCATGTTCGGCGGTATGGACTGTATGCCGAGCGCATTGCGGATGAGGGACATCACGACGACTATCTTCAGATAGCTTGTGGCCACCATGGCCACGAAAGGCAGGAGAGAGAGTCCGACAAAGAGGATTATCAGCGAAAATGGATCTGTCTGGAACATCTGAAGTCACTCCTTTCGTTCTTGAGGCGTTTGGCAGCGGGGCGTTTATAGTACCGCCTCCTTGAGTTTTTCGATGGTGTCGTCGTATTGCGGGCGTTCGTCCAGCCCCTGGCGGAGGAATGCATTGATGGCGCTGTTCTTGGCGATTGCCTCGTCGGCCTCGGGATCCGAGCCTTTTTTGTATTCGCCGATTTTGAGGAGTAGCTCCACTTCGGCGTATTTTGCGAGCAATGTGCGAAGGCGTGCGGCGGCGGCCTTGTGGTCCTTGGGGATGATTGCAGATTGGCAGCGCGAAACGGAGGCGAGGATGTCGATTGCCGGATAGTGGTTCATCTGCGCGAGTTTGCGCGAAAGGATGATGTGGCCGTCCAGAATGGAGCGTGTCTCATCGGCGATAGGTTCGGTCATATCATCGCCTTCCACAAGGACGGTGTAGAGGGCGGTAATGGAGCCTTTTGACGAATTCCCTGCGCGTTCCATAAGTTTCGGGAGTTCGGAAAAGACGCTGGGCGGGAATCCGCGACGGGTGGGCGGCTCACCTGCAGCAAGCCCGATTTCACGCTGGGCGCGCCCGAATCGCGTAACCGAATCCATGAGAAGAAGCACCTTCATCCCTTTGTCGCGGAACGATTCCGCTATGGACGTGGCCACATACGCCGCCTTGAGACGTTCCATTGAAGGACGATCCGACGTCGATATCACCAGTACGGATTTCTTCTGACCCTCCGGGCCCAAGTCCTTTTCTATGAACTCTCTCACCTCGCGCCCGCGTTCGCCGATAAGCGCGAGCACTGTCACTTCGGCTTCCGTGTTGCGGATTATGGAGGCGAGCAAAGTCGATTTGCCTCCGCCTGCGGCGGCGAATATGCCCATACGCTGGCCCTCGCCGCATGTGAGCAGGCCGTCTATCGCCCTGATGCCGAGGGAAATCGGCTTTGAAATAATCGTCCTTTCCAGAGGGGATGGCGGTGGCGCATAGACAGGATAATAGCCGTCAGGCCTCAGAGGGCCTTTCTTGTCGGTATCCATGGGCTGGCCTAGACCGTCCAGCACGCGACCTAGGAGGTTCATGCCAACTGGCACCATCTGGACGCGGCGCGTGGGTATGACCTGAGTCTCCGCGGAAATGCCTATCATGGGGCCAAGAGCAGTGAGCAGGGCCGCATCTTTCGTGAAGCCGACCACTTCCGCCTGCACTTCATGGTTCTCCCACGGATTGCGCAGCACGCAGATTTCACCCACTTTCACGCCGGGAACGGAGGCTTTGATAATCGTGCCTACGACCTGTATCACCTTGCCTTTGACGTCTATGGGCTGGGCGACTTCCACGGCACGGTCGAGAACCTGCGGAATATAGTCGAAAACCGTTGCCATCAGGCGTTGCCTCCCGACAGATGCCACTTGATAGACCGTTCAATCGCGGCGAGCTGGGTTTCCACCGATGCGTCGGCTACGCCGGCTTCCGTCTCAAGAATGCATGCCGCCCCTTTCAGGCGGGAGTCTTCCACCACATCGAAAGTTTCCACCGTCGTGTAGCTGGCCGTAATCTCTTTCAGGCGCTCCTTCACCGTTTCAACCATTTCGGGCGCCACCCTCAGGGTTGCCTGGCGCTGCGTGCGTATCACGGCTTTCAGGGTCTTGCGGACGATGTTGACGACCATTTCCTTGTCGCCAATCTCTTCGACGCAGGTTTTGAGTGCCTTCATCACCACATCGGCCATTTTGCTTTCCACGCTTTCCATGAACGCGATGGATTGATCCACAAGATCGAGTTTCTGGGTGGCGATTTCCATCTTCCCCGCAGTTATCCCTTCGTCGTATCCGCGCCGTTTTTCTTCCTCGAAAGCCTTTTTCGCCTCTTCGCGGATCTGCGCAGCCGTTTTTTCGGCTTCTTCGATGATGCCTTGGGCGGTTGCGGCCGTTGCCACGTCGGAGGCCTTGACGAGCCTGCGGTCCGATACGAGGGCGAAATCTTTCTTTTTCAGGAGCAGCATAGTGTGTACGCCTCCGGGAATTTGAGTCTTAAAAGTTTCTCCACCGCCTTTGCGGTTGCGGTGTGATCTGCGGCATCTGTTTTCGTTTCTTCCAGGCTTTCGCCTAGCCACTTGGGGAGTTTCAGGCTGAACCGCCTTACGATGGCTTTGTCAAGGCTCGATATCAGGCTGAAAAGAACGTTCGCGCCGCATTTTATGACGCCTCTCGCGCCGTCTTCGGGGTTGGATTCGAGAGTGAAAGCCTTGAAATATGCCGTGAACGCGAAAGCGTCGGGATAGACGCCTGCAAGCTCTTTCTTCAGTTCGCGAACCTTCGCTCCGCCCGTCTCTCTCCTGAGAGCGTCTGCGCAGCCTATTGCGCCAAGCCATTGGGCGAGGGCGAAGAGCGTTTTGCCGTCCAGAAGGGCGATGCGACTGAAGTCTTCTTTTGGAAAGGCGTAGAAGCACGCTCCCACTCCGAGGTGGGACAAAATCGCATGTTTCACGTTGATGTCGTTGCGGATGGAGGGGCTTTGCGATATCGCATCAAAGCCATCCATATCTTCCAGCCAGGTGGAGTCCACGCTCGGGGCAAAGTCCCAGAGAAAGTCGCGCACGCGCGGCCACAGGAGGCTTTCGCCCACGAGAGCACGGGCGCCTTCCATGTCTATTGCGTTATCCACTTGCGTTCGTTTCCTTTTCTGGAGGAGAGATATCTCCGCCATCTGGCTTTTGCCGAATCGTTCTTGCCGAGCATCTTTAGGGCTCTGGTTTCGAGCACTGCTTCGGCGTATTCGAGGCTTGGCGGGCAATCGGCGTTTCTCAATGTCTCAAGCGCCTTTGCGGCCTCGCCGTAATCGAGAAGGAGATCCGCCAGTGCGACGGCGGCCACGCCGTCGCGTGAATCGGCTTCCACGAGAGCTTCGCATACGTTGCGCGCCCTCTCCCTCCTGCCGTGGCGCATGAAGAGCCACACTGCAGTTAGCAGGAACTGTCTCGATTCGCGGTCCATCGTCCTTTTCCGTCACGCCCCCTTTTCGTTCAGGTATTTATTTCGCCGGGGCTTGCTTCTGCTTTGGCGGCGAATCCCTGAACACCGTAACCATTATCTTCTCCGGCGACAGACCCTCAATTGCGTTTTTCACGAGTCCCTTCACCGAAGGAATGATGTCCGTGAGATCGGCGTCCCAGCGCGAACGAATCGCCACTGCCGCCGAAGAGGGCAGCACGTGCCGCGCGAAGGGGTCGTTTTCGGGGAGCACCACATGCACTCGCGCATCTACTACGCCGTCTATAGAGGAAATCGTCTTTGCGATATCCTGCGCAAGGGCGTCCATGAAGCGTATGCGTTCTTCGTTCGGGGACGAGATCATGCCCGTCTTCTTGAATACTTCGCCTATGCCTTGGTGGGTCTTTCGCGGGAGACCGGCCTGTTCGAGGAGGTTCACCGCCTCTGCGAACTTTGACTCCGTCACCATTATGTTCCAGGTGCCTTCCGCGCCTTCTGTCTTGTGGCAGCCGATGCCTGCATCGATGAGCGCGGCCATGACGAGATTCGCCTGCCGTTCTTCGAGGCCCGCATGCAATGTCGTCTCCTTGTCGCACCCCGTAAGCGCGAGAGCGGCCGCAAGAACGGCACATGCCGCCATTTTGCTATTTCTTCTCCTTGCCATTGGCCTTGTCCCTTTATTGGTTCCGCACCAGAGTCTGTATCGCCGAAGAGGACTTGTCGGCCACCTTCGTGACGATTTCCTGCTGGAAGGAAAGGTTCATGACCTCGTACTGCAGCTCGACGAGTTCCGGGGCGGAAAGGGTGTGTGAAGCACCGAGTTCCGACAGGGCCCGAATCCTGTGCAGTATGCCTTGATGGTTGATTTGCGCCGTTCTCCACGAGCCTGCCGCCTGGTCCAGGAAGGGAGTAGGTGAAGCTTCCGCAACGGCCTGTGGCGCGTTCACGCCCATGGCCGCCTCGAATTTCTGCACGGAAGAAGGATCGGCCACGCGTTCCGCGGCCTGTGCCGCGAATCCGTCGCCCCCCATTCCCGCTGCACGTATGGCTTCTACTGTTATCGCTTCTGTCATGTCAACAAGTCCCTTGCCAATTGCGCCGCCGCAGGATCGGCATCGTCCATTGATGCTTCTTCCAGCGGACCGCGCGCTTCGCCGGCGCGCCCCATCCTTATGAGCGCCATCCCTTTGAATGCTTTCAGCATCGCCGATGACGGAAACTTCTCCAGGGCTTCGCGGTCTATGTAGTCCACTGCGCCGCGGAAATCCATCATGCTGATGAGGAGAATCGCCTTTGCCACGGCAAGAGACGCCTCCGCGGGGCGAAACCGCTCAAGCGCAACGAGTATCTTCGCTGCGGACTTGAAGCGGTTCTGCCCCGTCGCCATCAGGGCGATGTTCAGCAACAGTCTCGCCTCTTCGCTAGAGAGGTCGAACATGGTTAGCGGAAGTTCGAAGCGATGGAGCTCAGGGCGTCGCCCATGTTCTTGTTGA
>DFGM01000101.1:13303-16804 GCA_002371755.1 Verrucomicrobia bacterium UBA3750
AGCTGCTGGAGGTTCGCCTGCACGTCAGGATGCTTCTGGTAGTTCTCGAGCGACTCGCGCAGACGGTCTTCCATCACGTTCGCCGCGTTCATGAGCGCGTTGTAGACGGCGTCGGTGTGGATGTTTTCCGCTGCCGTTCCGCCGGCGACGCGGTACATTTCAGTGGTGATGCCGGCCACACCCGGTGTGCCGGTTGCTGAGGGCATTGTAGGCATTCCCATATGTTTTGTTCCTTTCGCGTTTTTTCTTTTGTTTTCTGTCGTTGAACTTCGCCCCTTTGGTCCGGGGTTCCGTTTTTTCCGCCTAGCCGCCCACCCGGGCAGTCAAGCGCAAAATCTTTCTTGCCGTCACGTTGGCCTCCCTCAGAGCTTCCACCTTGGGAAACTCGTCCGGGGCGAGCCCGATTCTCAATGCTTCGGCGATGCGGTTTTCGAGACGGGCGAGAATGGCATCGTACCTTGCAAGGTGCATTTCTCTTTCCGGCCCTGCAAGCTCCCGCTCGATCTCCATCAGCATGGTGCTGTTGCGGTTTACGGCTTCCATTCGAACCTCCCTGTCTGGTTGGTGAGAGTGACGCAATCCGCCTCTATCTTCACTATCACGGCGTCTCCCATCGTGGCGCCTTCGAGCATTCTGGCGCCGTTTTTCATCACGAGGCACGGATAGGGACTCGTCAGGATGCCGCAGACGGGTAGCGTGCGGGGCTTCTCGCGCTTGGGCGTGACGATGGGCGAATCTGCGGTCTGGGCTTCGGCTGGTGCATCCAGAGACGCCGTCTCCACCGCTTTGCCGCCGGGGAGCTTCACGCCGGAGACATCGAATGTGCGCAACTTGGGCAGATCTGCAGTTGCGCTTGCCAAGGTCATCCTCAAGGCATTCAGCGAATCGGCATGGCCTACGATGGTCAAATGGCGATTCGTGGCCGAAGAGACCTTGAGCGCGCCTTCGGTAAGCGTGAAGAGAGAATCCTCGGCCGCAGTCCTGAACGATTCGTCGTCGGAGATGTCGAGTGCTATTCCCGGCATGAGGGCGTAGGCTTCCGCCGTAGCGGCCAGGCGTTCCCTGCGGGTGGCGAGATTGCCAAAGAGCCTGGTCACGCCGTCCGTTTCCTCCAGGCGAAGGGAATATTTGGCGGCGATATCGGCAATTGTCGGTTCGTGAATGGTTTGCTGCAGCCTGGCGTCTCCGTCGCCGAAATGGGCGTCATACGCTTTACACGCCTTGGAGAAGAAGGGCTTCACTTGCGCCCTGAAGAACCATCCCAGGGCGAAAAGTATAATAAGGAATATAATGAGGGCGATGAAGCAGCCGAAGCCTTTCGAGCTGTTCTTCTCTTCTTTCGCTTCGTCCTTAGCCGGCTCTGGCGTTTCAGATGCGGCGGTTTCGGCAGGAGACGGCTTTTCGCCGGCCTTTTCTTCCGCAGACTCCGCATCTTCCTTCTTGGGCCAGACAAGGCTTTCCCAATTTGTTCCGGCCGGCCCCACTGCGAACGAAGTCTCGCCTAGAGTGCGGACGTGGTAGTTTTCGAGCTTTTCGCCGTCAATAGTCACGCCGTCGGAGGATGCTTCGATGGAAAGCGCCTTCTCGGGGAGCGAGCCGTCCGCAAGAACAATGTCGCAATTCTCGTCCTTGCCGAACGTCACGGCGACGCCTTCGACAAGCGCGATTTCGGCCCCCTTGTTCGGCCCTTCGACTATTTTCAGCAGCATGTTCACAACTTAAGTCTCCCCAAGGGCTGGATGTTGATCTCCGCACTCAGTTCCTGGAAGGAAAGCACGGGCAGTTCGTAGTAGTCCTTTTCGATCATCTTGCGGAAGTAGCGGCGGATATCCACGGATACGATGATGACGGGCTTTTGCGGTATCTTTGACAAATCGCCTATCGTGCGCTTCACAACGGCGATTATGGCGCGCACGGTGGCGGGGTCCATGGCAAGATACGAGCCGCTTGAAGTCTGGCGCACGGACTTGCGGATCTTCTCTTCGAGAGAGGGGTCGAGGAGATATGCCGCCATTATGTTTTGCCCGCCAGAGAACTTGTAGGAGATGTAGCGGCTCAAGGCAGAGCGCACATACTCCACCAGGAGCACCGAGTCCTTTTCCTTCTGTCCCCACTCGATGAGGGTTTGGGTGATGCGCTTGAGGTCGCGGATGGAGATGCCTTCCTGCACGAGGCGCTGGAGGACGTCGGTAATCTTCTGGAGAGGCAGGACGCGCTGGACTTCCTTGACGAGCTCCGGTGCCTCCTTTTCCATGTGGTCGAAGAGTATTCTCGTCTCCTGGAGCGAGAGGAACTCGTGGGAATAGCGCCTGAGGACGCTTGAAAGATGGTAGGATAGGACGCCGCCTAGATCAAGGGAGCGGATGCCCGATTCGTCGAGTTTCGCCTTGTCGCCTTCCTTTACCCAGCAGGTCTCGTGCCCGGCGAGGAACTGCTTGCCCGTCTCGAACGCTACGCCTGTCGCGGTGAGGTTTTCGGCATCCTCGAGCGCGAAGATGCAGCCTTTCTTCAGCACGCCTTCGGAAACCGGCACCTCGTTTACTAGAATGCGGTACTTGCCCTCGTGGATGGATGGATTGAGCGAAAGGTTTATGCCCGGGAAGGGGATGCCGAGGTCGCGGTAGAGTGCGCGCCTGACCGACATTATCTGCTCGTTGAGCGCATCGTAGGTGAGCGCGCCTCTGATATCGGCATCGATATCGACCATAAGGGGTGTGACCATCGAGAAATCGTCGCCGGACTTCTTTTGCGGCCGTGGCGCGTTTCCTTCCGAAGGGGCCGCCGCCGCGAGGGGGTCTTCTTCCTTGGCCGCGCGGGCGGCCGCGAGTTTCGACTTCATGTTGAGACTCCAGCCGACAAGCGCGACGAACGCCGCAAGCCCGAATATCTGGATTTTCGGGAAGCCCGGGATGAGCCCAATCGCCACAAGCATCACGGCGCCGAGGAGGATGGCCTTGGGCTGTGCGAAGAACTGGTCTATGATGTCTTGGCCGAGGGGCTTGTTGTCCACATCGCCCACGCGGGTTACGATGACGCCCGAGGTGATGGAGACGAGAAGGGCGGGAATCTGCGAGACCAGGCCGTCGCCGATGGTGAGAATGCCGTATTTCGTCACGGCCCAGCCCACATCCTTGCCGTTCATGAGCACGCCCACGCAAATGCCGCCGATGATGTTGATGGACGTCATGATGAGCCCGGCGATTGCATCGCCCTTGACGAACTTCATGGCACCGTCCATGGCACCGTAGAGTTGCGATTCCTTGGCGAGTTCGGTGCGGCGGGCCCTGGCCGTATCCTGGTCTATGGCGCCGGCGCGCATGTCCGCATCGATTGACATCTGCTTGCCGGGCATTGCGTCGAGCGTGAATCTGGCCGCAACTTCAGAGACACGTTCCGCGCCCTTGGCGATGACGACGAACTGCACGATTGTAATTATGAGAAAGATCACGGCGCCCACCACGAAGTTGCCGCCCACCACGAAGTTGCCGAACGTGTAGATGA
>DFGM01000101.1:16851-32381 GCA_002371755.1 Verrucomicrobia bacterium UBA3750
CGAACGTGTAGATGATTTCGCCCGCATCCGCCTTGAGCAGGATGAGGCGCGTCGTGGTGACGTTCAAGGCGAGACGGAACAGGGTAGTGAAGAGCAGCATCGACGGGAAGGTGGAGAACGCCAGAGCCCTCGGCAGGTAGAGCGAGAGCATCAGCATCACGGTGGAAATCATGATGTTGATGGCGATGAGGAGATCCACCATCGGCGTCGGTAGCGGGATAATCAAAAGGCCGATGATGCAAACGACGAGGAAGGCGAGCACGAGGTCGCCAAATCGCGAGAACACATTCGAGAAGTTAGCGAGTTTTCCTGCCATCAGGTCTCCAGCAAAGCGAGTCTGTAGTGCTCGAAGAGGTCGGTATCCGCGAGCAGGTTTTCGATTTCGCGCGCAGCCGCGCCGGCATGGACGCCGTCTTGCGACTTCAGGAGGCGCACGCACTTGCGGGCTGCGTCGGCAAACCCGCCCGGAGCGCGGAGCGTCGCCGTATTGCCGGCCACCAGCGCCGCCATCACTTCGCCCTCCACATTCTTCCCGGCCGGGAAGATTTCGTCTATCGCCTGCGAGACCGTGGTCGTGCCGGGGAGGAGGGACTTTTGCACATCGCCTGCGAGAGGCGAGGATATCACATCCGCATATCCGGCGTGGCCAATGCCGACGTCGAACCTCAACGGATCTGCGGATCTGGATACGCTCATCGTCATCTTGAGCCTCCAATCTCTCCTGCGAGGCGCCAAAGGACGCCGAAAACATCGTTCAGCCTCGGCAGCGTCACGTCGCGCTCGCCCAAGACAACCGCGAGGATCTGCCTTCCTGTTTTCGGGGAAAGGGCCGTGCGCACTCTGAAACCGTATCGGGCTTTCGGATGGGAAAGCATCATGAGCTTCACAAGCGGGCAACTCCCTGCGGGAAGAGTCACTGATACGACTAGTGCCTCGCCTACATATTCCATCTGGAGTGTAAAGCCGTTTTCGAAGTCCAGCCTCAACGCCCCCTGGTCGTTGAAGGCAAGGTTTCCTACGCCCGCTCCACGGCCGAAGTCGCCGATGATCGCATTCATCCACTGGGGCGCTCTCATGCGGCATCTCCTTTCTCGTCCTCGTTGAGCTCGTTCTCTTCCGAGATAAGTTCGTCGAGATGGCCTTGCGCCGCGTCTACGAGACGCAACCTGTCGCCCTCGCTGGAGAAAAGGCGTGGGGAAAGCTTGCGGAAAAGGCGCGTCAACTCGCGGGCGAAGTCCATTCTGGCGAGGAGTTTTGCGACACCCGTTTCGCCTATGAAGGCCGCTATCGCAGAAGACGTGATGAACGCCTGTTCCGTCATGTCCAGCACTCTGCCCGTGAGCTGCGAGCCGTCCAAGAGGCATGTTTCGCCGAACTGCCTGCCCATGCGGCCCTTGAGCTGCTCCAGCGCCTCCATCACGGTTTCGAGCACCTGGACGCACTGGAGATCAGTGAGGATTCTGCCGAGAGCCGTCGCATCCATGGAAGGGGTGGAAGACTTCAAATCCGCCCCGCAACCTGCGATAAGGAACTCGATGGCGGCTTTCAGACCCTCCGCGCCGCGTGCGGCAAGAAGCGAACGGAAGCAATCCTGCGGCTTCGTGAATCCGATGACTTCGCTCCTGTACATGTCTCTGAGCCCGCCCATCTCCTCGGGAGTGGTCGCTCTCGCGTTCACTTCTTCGGCTAGGTTGATGCCGACCCTGATTTCCGGGCCTTTCTCGGCCATCATCTTCGCCTTCGCCTGGCGGATGAGCGCCATCAACTCTTCGTCGCCGCCGAGCATCTGCTCCAGGATGTCGAGCATTGCGAATTGGTGGGAAGGATCGGCGGATTCGTGCGAAAGCATCTTTACGAGACCTCCGGCATCCGGCAGGTTGCCCGCGCGCTGAAACTCCTTCAGCGCCTGCGCGAGCTTCTCCATTTTGCCGCGTCCGGGCATGTCCGGCATGAGGTTGTACCACGCCTCCAGCGCCTTGACGAGCGATGAGCGCATCCCTTGCATGGGTCCCATCTTGCGTTCGGAGGCCCTCTTCGCTTCTTTCTCCTCGAACTGGAACGAAAGTTCTTCCATCGAGTCCATGAGCTCGGATACCGGATCTTCCGCGACAACGAAAGAAGAGCCTGCAATCTCGCCGCGCGCGACCTGCGGGGTTTCGTGTTTCGGGGCGATCGATTCTTCGAATCTCATCGCCTCCGCCCCGGCGGCATATGTCTGGCGGAGAATCTGTGCGGCATCAAAAGCCATAGATCCTCCTTTGCCGGATAGAATCGGCCTTTGCGGCTCTGCCGCTTCCCTCGATCCAGACAATTCCCGGGCCGTAGAAAGTGAGCATGAGATTCGCGGGATTGCGCGGAAGAATCAAATCGAGCGCCGTAAGCCTCGGGCAGTATCCCGTGGGAGCCTTGCATGTCCAAGCGACCACGGCCTCTGGACGTGCGCAAAGGGTGTCTTCCTCGGCAAGGACGATACGCGCCGTGCGGCTTTCGGTGGCCGTGACGAGCCATTCCTCGCCAAACTCTGTGGCGACGAAAGCCCCCCTCGCGCTCATCGGCACAACCCGCACCATGGCGGCGTTCCTGCGCGCCTTTGCCGGCGCCACAAGCACCTTGGAGGAAACCGCATGCACGGTGGCCGCACACGGGATGTGGGTGAGGAAAGGCTTCGCAGCATCGGCGCACTTTGCGGCGGCAGAAGTTTCGACCAGCTCCAAGGCACCCCTGTCCGGCACGCGCCAGCCTTTTCGCGGAAGACGCCGGGCAGTGCCGAAAAACGCCGCAGGCTGCGCCCGGCTCATCAGCCACGCACCTGCGCCTATTTCGGCGAAACCGCCTTCTATCTTCACGCCTTGCATCGGTTATTCAGCTTTCTCCTGGGATTCTTCGGGAAGGGATGGGGGCTTTGGCGCCTCCAGACGCTTGTTCGGGGCTTCGTCCGCCTCCTCGTTCCTAGCAGACTCTTCCACTTCTTTCAGGAAAGCTTCTTTCTCGGCCTGCGCCTTGAGAGCGGCCTCTTCCGCCTTGAGACGTTCAAGCTCGGCCTTCTCCTGGGCTTTCCATTCCCTTATATCTTCTGAAAGCAGGCGGGATTTGCGCTTGCGCTCGATTGCGCGGAGGTTCTTCCCGTGCCCGATTTCCGCTTTGAGCCGTTCAAGCGCATCCACGGCCTTTTCGTGACGGCGCTCGCGCATATCTTTGCGGAGAACGTCGCGCTTTTCGCGCTCCTCGTCGCTCGCGACCGCATCATCCTCTATCCCTTCGCCGATAGTGACGTCCCTAATGCGCTCAGCCTGCATGCGAGCAAGCATCTCCGTGTCGAGGTCGACGATATGGGGCGTGAAAATGAAGACCCTCTGCACTCGCTCCTTGCGGGTCGATTCGCCACCGAAAAGCCATCCGATGAACGGCAGATCGCGCAGGATGGGTATGCCCCACCCGGCCTTTTCCTCTATATCGCGGAAATATCCGGCAAGCATCACGGATTCCTCCTCGAAGACTGCCGTCTGGGTCTGGAGGGTGGTGGTGCGCTTCATGGGCATCGCATCCACGGTGATTGATTCAAAGCCGCCGTCATCGAGCGAAAGCGTGAGCCAGACCTGGTTGGGGACGTTTGTGGCTATGGAAGGAAGAATGCGCGGCTTCACCTGAAGCTTCGTGCCGGCCGACACCTCCTCCAGCGACGCCACCTCCGTGCCGATTACCTTCGCGTGATAGCTCTGCGTATCGGCCATTTCCGCGGCAAGGTTGTTCACGGTCAGGAGGGACGTGCGCGAAATTGAGCGCGCCTTGCCTTTTTCCCGCAACGCCGTAATCGAACTTGCGAGCGCATATGAAGAGTGGATGTGGGTGAGCGCCCCGGCAAGACCCTTGCCTGCGATTTCCGCCGGACCGAATATGTTGCCGGCGTTTTGCCCCGCGCCATAGTCGGAATGCCCGCGCGAGGTGGAAAGTGCGAGAGAAAGTTGCCAGTCGAGCGCGTCCTTCTGCGAAAGCTCCACCACGGTGACGTCGATTTCGATGAGCTTCTGCGGCACGTCCAGCTGTTTGATGAGCTTCTCGTACATGGGCATGCGCGAAACTACGTCACGCACCACCACGGCGTTCAGACGGTTCTCGGCGCGTATCATCGGGCGGAACGACGCCATGAGCGAGGCTTCGTACGAGTTGAGATTGTTCGTGATTGCCACATCGCGCGTCATCGGGTTCTCGGAAGCCATCATCTCCTCGAGTATTCTCGCCACGCCCTTGATTGTGAGCATGGATTCGGGCGTATTCACCTTGAACGAGATGTCGTCCGCCCAAGTGTAGCAGAGGGGGAATATGCGCGATTCCACTTCGTTGTGGGTGCGCTTCTCGCGGAGGCGGTCGGCCCTGGAAACCATTTCGGCCACCAGCCTCACGTATCGTGGCGGGCCGGAGACCATCACGAGTTCGTCGTTGGATGTCGACTTCATGGGGAAGCGGGCGTCTTCCACGCCGAGATCGGCAAGCATCTTCAAGACCTCGTCAGCCTTCATGTAGTTGAGGTCGATGAGGATGGTGGCGATTTCTCCCGCTCCATAGAGGTAGAGTGCCGCGCCATCATAGTACCAGATGAGATTGTGAACCGTGGCGATCTTCTCGAGAAACTCCTCCGCCGGCACGTTGTTGAAGTCTCCCGAGAATCTTCCGGCGACGGAAGGAGACATTACGACGGAAAGACCTTCTGCGACTGCGAACGTATCGAGTGCCATGCGCAAATCCATGTCGCGCGCGACGAGCGTGTAGGTGGGATGCTTCCACGGGATGGGCGCGGCTTCCGCGGGGAATGGCGCCAAAAAGACATGAAGAGCGGCGAATGCCGCCAAGGCCGCCCCTTTGCGCCATCCAGAAAACTTTTCTATCGCATTCTCCATTCCGTTTTCTCCGTTATGCGTCGTGTCTGTGCGTCTTTTCCGTCTCTTCGGTGCCGTGCCGGGATTCGCCATCCTCTTTCTCTCTTCCTCTTTCTCCGTCTACGGCCTTATCATCATGATATCGTCCGGCGATGTTCCCTGCGCCGCTTCGGCATCGATGCGAGCGAGCCACCAGTCGCACGAATTCATGAAGTCCTCGAAGAACCTTGCAAGTGCGCGATCCCCGGCATGCGCATCCGCCTCCTGCCAGAGTATTGCGCCGGAATCCCATGAAAGAGTCGCGTTTTCCTTCAACATCCTCCCGGCTGCATATCCGGCAAGCCTGGGGAGGGCGCTCTCGTCCCCGGTCAAGACGCAGGAAAGGGTAAGCGTGGCATCGCTTTCTTCGGCCTTGACTTCGACTCCGTCCACGGCGAAAACGAACGAACGGACTCCGTCGGATACCGTTTCCGGGTATCCGATTGCCGCCGCCATCCTCGCTATCGCCGTTTTCAATCTGCTTTATCCCTTCCGATCAAGTATTGTTTGCGATGCCGACCATCACGTTGTTCAGACTCTTCAGGATGTTTGAAATCATATCGTAACTCTGGTCGCGCTTGTTCGTTTCCGACTGCAGCTCAATCATCGTCTGCTGCGAGAACGAGTTGTTCTCGTCCATCTTCGCTTCGATTGTGGAAACGAAGGTGTCGTAAAGCATGTCGGCATCCGAATATATCGCGTCGTTGCGTACATAGCATTGGCTGGCGTTGAACACCCCCGCCTCCCTGAGAATCTCGGCGTAGGTCTTGCCGTTGGATGCCTTGTCGGTGTTCAGACCGCTGTAGATGCCGGCGCTTGGATTGTCTGTGAAGTAATCCACCACTTTCTGTTCCGCTTCCGTCATGTAGCCGAGGAGCTCGGAAGTATCCTGCATGCTCGCCATCTTGCTTATGATGCTAGTCTCCAATTCCGCCGCGCGCTGCAGGCAGATTGCCATGACGAGCTGGCCGATGGAAAGTTCGCGCAAGGAGCCGTCCACGTTCTTCACGCCATCTATCGTGTAGACGTTGGCCGTCATGTAGAGGCCCGTCGCGTCGTCCATCATCGGAAGATCGAACTGTATCGTTTCAATTGCCATGGTCTGTCGTTCTTTCCTTTAGAAGTTGGCGGCGTTGTCGCGTGCGGACGTGCCGAATGCGCGCACGATGTTGGAGGAAGTTGAAAACGCCACGTCCCTGCGGTTGACAAGCGTCTGCAAATCGATCATGTCCTGCTGCTGGCTTTGTGCAAGGGCATCCACTTTCGCCTTCATGGCGCTTACCGCCTCCATTCGTTTCTTGTATGTATCGATGCCGTCCGGCAGAGTGGAGGAAGGTACGCCGAGCGTGCCCGTGAGGAACGACTTTGCTTTAGACCAGTTCGCCGAACCGTTGGCGATTGACTCCATCCATTGGGATGCCTCGTCAAGAATCATCGCGCCGGAGGTCATCATATTCATCTTGAGGACACTCTGCGTTTCGTACGAGGCGGCCGAGGCGCAGGAAACGGCGATGGCGAGCTGACCGATGGTCAGGCCGCTGCCGCCTTCTTCGCCTGTGGAATACAGGTTTATGCCGCCCGAACCTTCGGGTGCATAACGATTTGTGGCTATCGTTTCTATATAGATTGCCATGGTTTCTAGTCCCTCATGGGGCGTATTATATCATAATTTCACCATTCGTGCCATACCAAGTGGCATTTTTTTGGGCGGGGAAATCAATGCACTGGGAGGGGAAAATGGTGGGGCTGCCGGGAATCGAACCCGGAACCTACGGTTTAGGAAACCGTCGCTCTGTCCAGTTGAGCTACAACCCCATTGACTGCCTTATAATATATAGGTAAAGGTGCAACAAGCGCGTATTATAGCATATTGGCCTTTACGGTGTCAAATGGGCGGAGGGGGTCTGGCGGCGGCGGACGGGGTGCGCCACGGAATAGCCGGCCTTGACGGCGAGCGAGCGGTCGTCGTCAAAATCCGCCCCGGGCGTAGTGAGAAGGGGCCCTGCGATTCCAGCCGACATCCCCACGTATATGCACTTTGCGGCAGTTTCGTCGCTCATGTCGCGCCTGCCGCCGGCAAACCGCAGAGGGGTGGAAGGGTTTACGAGGCGCAGGAGCGCCACGGAATCCACTACGCGCTCCGGGTTGAGGATTGGCCGCTCCCCCAGCGGTGTGCCCTTTATCGGATGGAGCACGTTTACCGGGATTGAATCAGGCGCTATTTCCTTCAAGGTGAATGCGAATTCCACGAGTTGTCCGTCGGTTTCGCCCATGCCGATGATGCCGCCGCAGCAAAGTTGGAAGCCCAAACGCCTGGCGGCATGGATGACGGCGAGTTTTTCTTCGAACGTATGGGTGGAGCAAAGCGAGGGAAAGAGCGAAGGCGCAGCTTCGATGTTGCAGTGGATGCGGTCGAGTCCTGCCGCCTTGAGTTTCCTCAAATCCTCTTCGGAGACGAGCCCGAGCGAGGCGCAAAGCCCGATTCCCGTCTTTGCGCGCATAGCCTTCAACGCTGCGCATGCATTCTCCATGTCCGATGGAGAGAGCGAACGTCCCGAAGTGACGATGCCGATGCGATCGGCGCCGTTTGCTTCGGCGGCCATTGCTGCCTTGATGCAGGCTTCCGTGCCTATCCAGCCGTAGGTTTCGCACCCCGTCTTCCAGCGGGAGGATTGGGCGCACCATTTGCAATTTTCGGTGCAGCATCCCGAGCGTGCGTTGATTATGGAGCAGAAATAGAACCTCTTTTCGACGCATTCGAGGGTAGTCCGGTGGGCGCGTTCGCGCAATTCGCCGCGCCGTTCCGGCTTCAGGAGCGCCAAAGCCTCTTCCCGCGAAATCCCGTTTATTCCTGTCATTGCCGCATCATTCGTAGAGCCAGGTGGACAGATAGCGTTCGCCGGTATCCGGGAGTAGGACGGCGATCGTCTTGCCTGCGAACTCCCGGCGTTTTGAAAGTTCAAGTGCCGCCCACAGCGCCGCGCCCGAGGATATGCCGACAAGCAACCCCTCCTGCGCCGCAGCGGCGCGGGCCGCCTCCCCGGCGTTTTCCGCAGACACCCTGACGACTTCGGAGAGAATGGAAACATCCAGCACTTTCGGGATGAAGCCCGCCCCTATGCCCTGGAGTTTGTGGGGGCCGGGCCTGCCGCCGGAAATGACCGGCGACGTATCGGGTTCGACGGCGATGATTTTGATGTCCTTGTTCTTCTCGCGCAGGAACCTGCCCGTGCCCGTGATTGTGCCGCCCGTGCCTACGCCGGCGACGAACGCCGCAATTTCGCCGAGCGTCCCTTCCCATATCTCCGGCCCGGTCGTCCGGTAGTGGCAGGCGGGATTGGCGGGATTCTCGAATTGCTGCAGGATTACAGAGCCGGGGATGGAGTCGCGCAGTTCGTTCGCTTTCGCGATTGCGCCTGCCATTCCAGCGCTTCCGGGCGTAAGGACGATTTCGGCACCGTATGCCGCGGCGAGCCTTCGCCGCTCGATACTCATCGTCTCGGGCATGGTGAGAATGAGGTGGTAGCCTCTGACGGCGCTTGCAAGTGCGAGCCCGACTCCGGTGTTGCCGCTTGTCGGCTCGATTATGGTCGCGCCCGGCTTGAGAGCGCCATCCTTTTCGGCGGCCTCCACCATTGCGAGTGCAACGCGGTCCTTTACGCTTCCGCCGGGATTGAAGAACTCGACCTTGGCGAGCACTTTCGCTCCGCCCTTGTTGAGCTTGCCGCTGATTTCGACTAGCGGAGTGCCGCCAATCAGCCCGAGAATGCCGGATTTTGCTTTATCCATTGTCCATCTCCTAACTCGTCAAAGTCTGGCGCGGTTGACGAAATAGACCGCGCCAATCATGCAAAGGAACGCCCACAGGTAGTCCCAGCGCCACTTTTCCCCCATGAAGAACATCATGAACGGCAGAAACACGCACACGGTTATCACTTCCTGGAGAATCTTCAGTTGCGCCACATTCATGCCGGCCGACGCGCCGATACGGTTGGCAGGCACCGCTATCATGTATTCCACAAGCGCAATGAGCCAGCTGACGAGGATTATCGCGATAAGCGGCCAATTCCCTTCACCCTGACGCTGGAGGCGCAAATGCCAATACCACGCAAACGTCATGAATATGTTGCTCGTCAGGAGCATTACCACGGTAGCGGCTATTTTCATGGCAGTTCAATCCCTGTTCCGACCCGTCCTGAACCGGCTGCCGGACGCGACCATCCTATCGACGTCGCCAGATACATATTTTCTTGCATCCATGCATTACCTCGGATGGCGGCATATTCTACCATATTTCGCGCTTCCGGGCAATGGCAACTCCCCCGTTGACCGGAAGCGGGGAAAATGGTATCATATAGGCCAAAACCTTTTACCAGAATAGAAAGGAACAAAGATGAAGTTCAACATGCTGATGGCAGTTGCCGCGGTGGCCGTGGCAGTGACGGCTACGGGTTGCCGTTATGACAAATCCGGCAAGGGTGCGGCGGGCGACGATGCCCAGAATCTGGCGAGCGACGTAACGACGGTCGATCCCGAGTTCAGCGATTCCGATGCGGAATCCGGTTCTATCGATTCGCTTCAGGGCGGCAAGAGTTTCGAGGAGCTCTATCAGCGTTGCACGGACGTCAACTTCGCGCCGGTCTACTTCGGGCTTGATTCCACCGTTCTTTCCGAGGGCGAGCTCGGCAAGGTGGAGGCGGTCGCTTCCCATCTCGCCTCCAACCCGAACCGCGTCGTGGCGGTGGACGGTCACTGCGACGAGCGCGGCTCCAACGAATACAACATGTCGCTTGGCGAAAGCCGCGCTGTGATTATCCGCAACTATCTCGTCGAGAGCGGCATTTCCGCCGACCGGATCCAGACCCGCAGCTACGGCGAGGAGCGTCCTGCCGTTGAAGGCTATGGCGAATCGGTGTGGTCGAGGAACCGTCGCGCCGAGTTCGCAATCTTCCAGAAGTGAGATTGCTGGCGTTCATATTCGAAAGCGCAAGCGTCGGCGAGTGGCTTGTACTGCTCGCCGTCGCGCTTATCGTGGTGGGTCCGAAGCGTCTTCCCGAGACGGCGAGGAAGCTTGGCCAGGCGTATGCGAAGCTTCGTCGCGGGGCGGAAGGGCTCAAACGCGAGCTATTCGAGCTTGATGCGGAGCTGACCCGCGCCGCATCCGATGCCGGGAGCGAAGCAAACGATTTTTTCAAGATCGAGGGCGACGAAGCCAGCGCCCCGCCCGCTTTGGAGGCGTAAAGAATGGAACCGGCAAAACAACTTCCGTCCAAGCCGGATCTCGGAGAGCGCCACGACCCGCCCATGCCGCTTCTTGGGCATTTGAAGGCGCTCAGGACATCGCTTTCCATAGGGCTTTTCTCGTGGCTCGCCTGCGCCATCGTTGCGCTCGTCTTTTCTCCTGCCATTCTCGCCTGGCTCAAGAGCCCGGCCGCAGAGAACGAAAAGCTCCTCGAGGGGCTTGATTTGACGAGCGGCTTTTCTGCGATGATAGACATATGCGTCTGGGGCGGCACCGTGTTCGCGTTCCCGTTCCTTGCCTATGCGCTGCTCAGGTTCATCTTCCCGGCGCTTGCACAAAAAGAAAAACGGGTGCTCATCACCACGCTTTGTGCGGGCACGGCGCTCTTCCTGGGCGGCGTGGCTCTATCCTACCAGAACACCCTCCCGCTGGTCGTGAAGGCGTTCCAGTCCATCAATGCATGGGTGGGACTCAAAGTGGAGACTATAAGGATAGAAGGGTATATCGCCATCGTGCTCAAGACTCTGGTGGCGTTCGGCCTTGTATTCCAGATGCCGCTTGTTCTCGTGGCGCTGGGGTGGCTTGGGCTTGTCTCCAGCGACGTATTGCGCGCAAAGCGGCGCATTGCCATCGTGACGGTGTTTTTCATCGCGATGTTCCTGACTCCGCCCGATCCCATGAGCCAGCTTCTCATGGCCATACCGTTGTGCATCCTGTATGAAGTCTCGATTTGGGTGGTCTGGCTGAAAGAGCGGATGTAAAAGATGAAATCGCGAGGATCTGTAGCGTTCGGCTTTCTCGCGCTGATTTTCATAGGCGCGATACTGCTTGCTTCGCCGTGGGCGCGCACCCAAGGCGGGTGGGGTGGCTGGCAGGCAGCCCTCTTCACTTCGTTTTCCGCTGTTTGCGTGACGGGGCTCACCATCGTCGAAATCGCCGCCGAATACACCCGTGCCGGGCAGATTGTGATAATCACGCTCGTCGAAATCGGTTGTCTGGGGTTGATGACGTGCGGCACGTTCCTCCTCGTGGCCATAGGCAGAAGGCTTTCACTGAGCCGCGAGTTCTCGCTCATGAACGCGTACGGCGTGGAGCAGATTCAGGGTCTGAGGGGGCTTATATGCTGGGTGGTGGGCTCTATGCTGACCGTCGAACTCGTCTGGGCGGCAATCATGTATCCGCGTTTCGCGGCGATGGATCCGGGCAACGCCGCATACCTTTCGCTGTTCTATTCCGTTATGGGCTTTTGCAATGCCGGATTCGGCATCCTTCCCGGCAGTCTCGCGCCCTTTGCAAACGATCATGCCATGCTTCTCGTCCTTGCCGCCGAGACGATTCTGGGCGGTATTGGCTTTCTTGTGATTTACAATCTCTGCACGTTCAAGTTTCTTCGCCGCAAGACGGGGGGCGCGGGGCGCCTTTCCCTCCACACGAAAGTGGTGCTGAGAGTGAGTTTGTTTCTTCTCGCATTCGCATTCCTCGCGTTCCTTGTCCTTGAATGGAACGGCGTATTGAAAGACTTCCCGTTCTGGAACAAGTTCTCCGTGGCGTTCTACCAGGCCGTGACGCCTCGCACGTGCGGCTTTTGCGTGACGCCGACCGAGTCGCTGAAACCTGTCACGCGCCTCATGTATGAGACTCTTATGATGATAGGCGGGGCACCCGGCTCGGCCGCCGCTGGCATCAAGGTGACTACGTTCGCAGTGCTCGTCTATACGATAAAGGCGATGTGCTCGGGCGAGTCGGAGACGGTGATAAGCCGCAGGCTCGTCCCTAACGAGATTGTGCGCGAATCGTTCGTCATTGCCGTGGCGCTTCTTACGATTCTCGTCATGGTGACGGCGGCGCTGTTCGTGACGGAAGCGGAAAGCGGCATAGCGCTGGACGCGCTCTTCTTCGAGGCGGTGTCCGCGATAACGACAACCGGCCTTTCCGTTGCAGATACCACGGCGCGCCTTTCCGCTTCGGGGAAGATGGTGATAATGGCCGCCATGTTCGCCGGGCGCCTCGGGGCGCTTTCCGTGGTCATGCTGATAGGCGACAGGGAGTCGAAGCGGCATGTGCGCTTCCCGACGGAGGAACTGGTGGTGGGATGATTTTGGCCGCATCCATTCTCATGCTGGCGCTCACCCGCGCCGAGCTGATAGAACGCTTCAAGGCGCCGGCTATAACGAAGGATGCCGGGCTGGTGCAGGTGTTTGCGGATTGTCCGCGCGACATGCGCGAAGCGTACCAGAGCCAGGTGGCTTCGTTCGCGGCCGGCGTTTGCAGGAAACTGCAGGCCGCGGCGCGAAAGACGAACGAGAAGTTCGCAGAGCCGGGTATCGTCATATATATAGGAGAAGAGCGCACGAACAGGACTGACGTCATCACGCGCCGCATCTCTCGCAAGGAGGGCGGACGCTTCACGCGCATATATCTGCCCGCCCCGGGTTTCAGCGACATCGAAAGATTCCGCCTTGAAGTGGCCAAAGCCTACTTCCTCGCTTCCGACGGAAAAGAGCTGGACGATGCCGCGGCGATAGAGGCGCTTGAAAACGCAGACCCCGTCCTTCGTGTTCGCCGCAAGTACGAGCGTCTCGACAAGTGGCTCGCAGGAGATGGGACGGATGACGACGAAGAGTGCCTTATGCTTGCGCGTTCGATAATCGAGCCTGGCGTCGCCCGGGTATCCGACGTTCTCAGATTCGCCTCGCGCCTTCGCCTTTATCCGAGGCAGTTCGCCTCTCCCTTCGCCGGGAGATTCCGCGATGCGACTTTTGCGGAGGCGATAAAGCTGGCCCCTTACGAGCCGCGCATAAGGCTCGCCGCATCCGAAAAGGCGTCGCTCGTCGTAGCGTACGGCGGGGGGCATGGCGAGGAACTCGCTCAAGCCGCCGACGCGTATTCGAGATTCCTTTTCGAGCTCGCACGCTTCGCAAAGCCGCAGGAAGAACTTGCGGAAATGCTCGACGAGGCCAATGTAAAACTCGAAATCGCCCTGGAAAAGGCACGCCTTGCCGCACAGGACAACAAGGAGACATGGAGATGAAAGATAGCCCCGCAATCCGGAAGACCATCACCGACAATACCGTAGACAAGGATATTCTCGCTTATACCGTCGGCGAAGATCCCGTCCTCGACCTGGAATTGGCCGTATGGGACTGCATGGGCACCGCGGCGCATGTGACGATGCTCTCGGAGATGAAGGTGTCGCCGCCAATCGTCACGAAGGAAGAGGCGAAGAAAGTAAAGGCGGAGCTTGCGAATATCGTGAGGCTCTCCCGCGAGGGGAAGTTCGAAATCCGGCAAGACGACCAGGATGTGCACATGGCGGTGGAGCGCATGCTCACGGAGAAGCTTGGCGACCTTGGCAAGAAGATCCACACGGGGAGAAGCCGCAACGACCAGGTTGCCGTGGATGTCAGGCTGCACATGCGCGACCAGATGTTCGGCATGTGGGGAGAGATGCTGGATCTTTTCGACGCGCTCGTCAAGTTCGGCAAGCGCCACAATCTCGTGCCGATGGTGGGCCGCACGCATCTTCAGCCCGCCATGCCGTCTTCCGTGGGGGTGTGGGCCACGGGCCACGCGGAGATGCTTTCGGCGCAGCTCCCCGTTCTTCTCGCGGCTTTGGAAATGAACTCCACGAGCCCTCTCGGTTCGGCTGCCGGCTATGGTGTGCCGCTGCCGCTGGATCGCGAACGCTCGGCGAAGCTCCTTGGCTTCGACGGCACCATCCACAATGTCTTCGGCGCATCCATGGCGCGCGGCGAGGACGAGGCCGCGCTTGTATCTTCCTGCGCCCAGACGATGTGCGTCCTTTCGCGCCTTGCCGAAGATATGATTCTCTTTTCCATGCCGGAGTTCGGATATTTCCGCCTGCCGCGCGAATATTGCACGGGCTCTTCCATCATGCCGCAGAAGTTCAATCCGGACGTCCTTGAACTCGTGCGCGGAAAGACGGCTCATGCAATCGGCCTTCTGACGGCGTCGCTAACGCTTCTCCACGCGATGCCGGGCGGCTACAATCGCGACCTGCAGGATTGCAAACTTCTCTACATGAAGGCGGTGGACACGACGCGCACCACACTTCGCATCATGGCGAAGGTCGTCAAGGGCATGACAATCGACGAGGCGAAGCTGCGCGCCGGCTTCACTCCGGGCGTCTTTGCCACCGATGTCGCCCTGCGCATGGTCGCACAGGGCAAGCCTTGGCGCGAGGCATACCACGAGGTGCGCGACCACCTTGAGATGCTTAAGGACGAAGATCCCGACGCCGCCGTCATGGCGAAGAATCATGAAGGCACCACTAACGGACTCGACTACGCACGCTATGCCGCGTTCTCCGCGAGTTCCAGAAAGACGCTTGCCGACAAGATGCGTTCCGCCCGTCGCGCCCTCAGGAATCTTATCGGAGAATGATGGACGGCCATGACATCTTCGAGGTAAGGGACTTGCACGTCCGGTACGGCAGGTTCGAAGCCGTCAGAGGCGTGAGCTTCAATGTCGAAAAGGGCGGCATATTCGGCATTGTCGGAGAATCGGGCAGCGGGAAGTCCACTATTGCCAAGACGCTCGTCGGTCTCGAAAAGCCGAGCGCGGGTACGATAACATGCCGCGCCAAGTCCGTGCAGATGGTTTTCCAGGACGCGGTTGGTTCTCTCAACCCGCGCATGACAGTTCGCGAGACTTTGGAAGAGACGCTGAAAGTGAAGCGCAACCGCAAGGATGATGCCGCCTCGCTTCTGCGCCGTGTAGGGCTGGGCGAAGCGGTGCTTGGACAATATCCGCGCGAAATGTCTGGCGGACAGTGCCAGAGAGTGTCGATTGCGCGAGCTCTCGCTTGCGGCAGCGAAGTGCTTATAGCAGATGAACCCGTAAGCGCCTTGGATGTATCGGTGCAGGCGAGAGTCCTCAATCTTTTGCGAGACCTGCGGCGTGATTTGGGGCTTACCATCATTCTTATAGCGCATGATCTGGCGGTGGTAAAGAATGTGTGCGACCGGGTTGCCGTGATGGAGAGGGGTGTGTTTGTGGACTATGGCGAGGCGGAGGCGGTATTCGCGAATCCTCGAAGCGCCTATACGCGCCGTCTCCTCGACGCCGTCCCGGATGTCATGCGCAGCCTCCAATCCCGATCCCTTTGACAGCCAACCTCAGCCGCCCTGCCGTGGGAGCGTGGCGCATCCGCCGCGGATTTGGTATAATGTTGGGCATGAAAAATTTTAGAAGAGAGATTCTGTCCGCGTGCATCGTCGGCGCGCTGTGCGCATGCGTGGCGAAAGGCGATGGATTTCGCATATCGGACGGCAAGATCGTCGTCGATTCACCTTTCGACCTTGAGATTGGATCGCCCGAGTATGCGAAGGCGCTCGGAAGCGCCGTCAAGTCGC
>DFGM01000051.1 GCA_002371755.1 Verrucomicrobia bacterium UBA3750
TCAATAATACTATGTCAATAGGCCCCTTCATTCTCCCCATCCACTTGCGGACAAGCCGATTCCCAAACGAATCCGGAAGCGAATCCGCGAACACACCAGGCAAGCCATGGAGAGAACGTCTCGGAACCTCAAACTCATCAGAGGAAAACAGAGCCTTGGAAAGCGGCATTGCAATCGGAGATATCTCGAGTCCGCTGCGGCGAAACGCCGGATCGTATTCGAAAGCGCACTTTCCATCCTGTATTCCGGCGATTACGCCAACCCTGCGTCCCCATAGAAAGACAGATACCGCCTTTACCGGGAAGTAGCTCATGGGCACCTCCTCTTGCTTGAACTGGCCCGTGTGCGCCGCGAAGCGGATTTCGCCTTCTCCAACGCCTCGGCAAAGGCAATCGGACTGACTTCGGGGAAATTCTCCAGGTCAAGGATCCAGCGATCCCTGCCAAGCGTGCGGCAATCCTGCACAAACGCACCCAGCGTCGCGCACCTCGCGCACTGAGCCTTCCGGCAACCACATCTTGGAAGATGCGGGGGCCGGAAACGCAGATGACACCGCAACTGTAGCGGCAATGATAGCTATGTGCTGTTTCCTCATACGCAGATATTATACAATAATCCGCGCCGCTTTACCTCACACATTCGGGGGAGATGCGCCTATTGCAGGAGCCTGAACGAGACCGCCGCGCCGCCTCCCGGCGCCGCGCAGAGGCGCAGGGTGTCGGAACGTCCTTGATGAACTGGAGTGCGTCGAGCCTCTTCTCGTAGCTTTCCGGGACGTCCGCCGCCATCTGCAGCGGAGAGAACATCGTGACGTAGAGCGCAAGCTGCCCCACGAGCGTTGTGGAGATGCGCTGCTTCTTCCATGAGCATATCTTCGAGAGGTCCGTCTCGAAGATGCCGGGCGTGTAGTCCATCGGACCTCCCACAAGGCGCGTGAACGTGGGCAAAAGGGTCAGCCGCATTAACTTTGTCTTCTCACCCCTGAATGCCCCCCTTGCGCGGCGGGGCGGGATATTGGTATAATATCCAACTCATACCTTTCGTGGCGGAAGTCTGCCACAAGGAAGGCTGAAGAAAGAAGACAACAATGGAAGCATACGCAGTACTCGAAACCGGCGGCAAGCAAGTGCTTGTGAAAGCCGGAGACAAGATCGAGATTGAAAAGCTCTCGGTCGATCCGGGTCAGGAAGCTGTTCTTGACACGGTCTGCGCCGTTTCTGACGGAATCGACATTGAGATGACGAAGAACGTCCTTGTCGAGAACTGTCGCTTCGACCAGGGCGATGATGTGATCGTGGTCAAATCGGGACGCAACAGGGATGCCTGGCGGCTTGGAACGCCTAGCGAGAACATCGAGATCAGGAACTGCGTCGTGACCGGAGGACACACGCTTCTCGGCATCGGTTCGGAGCTTTCCGGCGGCGTTCGCGACGTGTATCTTCACGACTGCACTTGTGAAGGAGAGGTTTTGAGACTTTTCTATGTAAAGACAAACGAACGCAGGGGCGGGTTCGTGGAGAACATTCGAATGGAAAATGTCGCGGCGAAGAAGGTTTGCAATGGCGAGCTGTTCCTGAGCCTGTATCAGGGGGATGGCTTGCTGGTCGTTCTCGACGCTGGAACATTCAAGGAAAAGAGTCGGCAGCCTTACGACGGCACGACCGGGCTCGTATTTGACGGCGCATCCGCCTGGTGCGGCTGTACTCGCCGGAATTCCGAGACAGGTCGCTTTGAATCGTCTCTCATTCGCTGTGTGGCGCCAGGGGGGGTGGAATGAAAATGCAGCGAACGACAAAAGGTCTGGGTCTTTTCGGCCGCATCCTGATCGCGATCGCACTTGGCGCGGCGTTTGGGTTCGTTCTGCCCGACGTCGGCGTGCGGATCCTCAAGACGTTCAACGTCTTCTTTGCGCAGATTCTGAAGTTCATAGTCCCGCTCCTGATCCTCGGCCTTGTAACTCCAGCGATAGCGGATGTCGGGAAGGGCGCGGGCAAGATGCTGCTGGCGGTGATGGCCGTGTCGTACTGCTCGACGGTGACGGCGGGGTTCTTCGCCTATGGCGCGGACTCTTTCCTGCTGCCGCACTACGTGCAGCCGGGCGCGTTCGAGGCCGTCGGCAACGGCAAGGAGTTCCTGCCGTTTTTCGAGCTGAAGATCCCGCCAGTGTGCGACGTTCTGACGGCGCTGGCGCTCGCCTTCATGGTCGGCGTCGGCATCGTCTTCACCGGATCGACGTCGCTTAAGCGCGGCGTCGGGGAGTTTGGCGCAATCGTGAAGCTGACGATCATGCGCGTCATCATCCCGGGGCTGCCCGTCTACATTCTGACGATGATCAGCGAAATGACGGCGTCTGGCAAGTTCGCGGCGACCGCTGGCGTGATGTTCAAGGTCATCGGGACGGGTTGGGGACTGACGATCGTATTCCTAGCCCTCCTCTATCTGGTTGCCGGCGCGATTGCCGGACGCAATCCTTTCGTCTGCCTGTGGCGGATGCTGCCCGCGTATCTGACTGGGCTGTCCATCGCATCGTCCTCCGCCGTCATCCCCGTCACGCTAGACTGCTGCAAGAAGAACGGCATCTCGAAGAACGTCCGCGACTTTGTCGTGCCGCTCTGCGC
The DNA here is from genome assembly GCA_002371755.1 of Verrucomicrobia bacterium UBA3750. Classification (GTDB taxonomy): domain Bacteria; phylum Verrucomicrobiota; class Kiritimatiellia; order RFP12; family UBA1067; genus UBA1067. The sequence goes on from DFGM01000051.1 coordinate 2,619, forward strand.
GAACGTCCACATGGTTGGCAGCGCCATCAAGCTTCTGACGAGCGCCTACGCGATTTCGATTCTCTACGGCTTCGACATGCCTCTGGCGGGCGTTGCGAACTTCGTGTTCATGATGGCGATCGCCGCCGTCGCCGCGCCCGGCGTGATGGGCGGCGTCTTGATGGCGAGCGTCGGTCTCGTCGAGTCGATCCTCGGCTTTACGCCGGAGCAGACGGCGCTTCTGATGACGTTCTACCTTGCGCTCGACGGCTACGGCCCGGCCGCGAACGTGACGGGAGACGGCGCGGTCGCCTTGGCGCTCGACCGCTTCTTCGGTACGAGCGACGCCCGCACGCTGTAATGTCGCGCGAGGCTCCCGCAGCTGATGTCGCAATTCTGTTTGGTTGGCTGTAAATTGTGAGGAGAAACCCCTTTGTGCAACGAGCATTTCAATGGATTGAGGAGGATATACAGCATTAGAATACTATATGGAACAATTCTTGCGGCAGTGCTGTGCCTCACCCCTGAATGCCCCCCTTGCGCGGCGGGGCGGGATTTGGTATAATACCTAACTCATACCTTTCGTGGCGGAAGTCTGCCACAAGGAAGGCTGAAGAAAGAAGACAACAATGGAAGCATACGCAGTACTCGAAACCGGCGGCAAGCAGGTGCTTGTGAAAGCCGGAGACAAGATCGAGATTGAAAAGCTCTCGGTCGAGCCGGGTCAGGAAACTGTTCTTGACACGGTCTGCGCCGTTTCTGACGGAACGACGCTCAAGGTCGGCGCCCCCTACGTGGAAGGCGCGAAAGTAACGCTCGCCATCGATGGCGTCAAGCGTGGTCCGAAGGTGGTCAACTTCAAGGCGAAGCGCCGTAAAGGTTCGCGCCGGAAAGTCGGTCATCGTCAGGACTTGATGGTCGCAACGGTCAAGGCAATAGCGTAAGGAGGCAAAGACATGGCAACCAGCGCATCTGCAAGAAACGGACGCGACTCCAATCCAAAGTTTCTCGGTGTAAAGGCGTATGACGGCCAGTTCTTGAAGGCTGGCTCGATCATCGTGCGCCAGCGCGGCACCAAGATCCACCCCGGCAAGAACGTAGGCCAGGGGCGCGACTTCACACTTTTCGCCCTCAAGGACGGCAAGGTGAAGTTCGTCAAGGACGGCAAGGTGGTTACAATCGTCGAAACCCCCGCTTCGTAAGAGGCGAACCCGTCCGCAAAAAGCCGCGTGACCTAGCACGCGGCCCAAAGACAGGGATGGCGCGGCTTGAGAAAAGCCGCGCTTCCTTTTTTTGCGGCTCCAAGCCGCGACACGGAGTTTCCTTCCTGCCGTCTGCGGCGATTGGCGTTTTGAAGTGGCGGTCCGAGAGGCAGAATCAGGCAAGCGGGGCGTCCGGCGGCGGCAGATACGCCGCGAAATCCGGCGGCGGCGGAGCCGTGAAAGAAAGACGCTCGCTACGCACCGGGTGCCAAAGTTCCAAGTGCCATGCATGGAGCATCTGACGCGCGGGATAGGGCGAAAGTGCCTTGTCCCGCGCACTCTTTCCGTAAGTCTTGTCACCTATGACGGGGCATCCGAGCGAGGCCATATGGACGCGTATCTGATGCGTCCTGCCCGTCGCTATCGTGCATTCGACAAGCGATATCCCCAACTTCTTGATAAACTTCTCCACCTTCCAGTCTGTTATCGCAACCTTGCCGTTGCGCTCGACGACTGCCTGGCGCTTGCGGTCCACCGGATGGCGGCCGACAAGATTCTCGATGTGACCGGCGTCAAGAGCGGGTCTGCCGTGGCACAGGGCGAGATACTTCTTCACGACATGCTCGTGGGAGGAAAACGCCTTCACGAGGCCTCGCATGGCTTTTTCGGTCTTTGCAACCACGATAAGCCCGCTTGTATCCTGATCCAGCCTGTGCACGATACCCGGACGCTCGCGGCAGCCGAGGCCGGCGATTTCCGGGCAGTGTGCAAGCAACGCATTCACGAGCGTACCCGTGGCGTGGCCTGGCGCCGGATGCACCACAAGACCCGCAGGCTTATCCACCACTATGACATCGTCATCCTCGTAGACGATGGCGAGCGGCATATCTTCCGGCTCCGGGATTGCAGGCACGGGCGGGGGAAGAGAGATTGCGATATCGTCTCCTTCATCCACTTTCGCGCCGGCTTTAGACGCGACTGCGCCGTTCACGGTCACGAAACCGCCTTTTATCAGCCCTTCTATGCGCGAACGCGTGAACTCCGGGTTGCGCTCCAGGAGCAATTTGTCGAGTCTGGCCATCAATCCTCGCGCCACTTTATGTAGCGCACCTTTCCTTCTTTTACATAGCACTCGGCGTTCACTTCATGCTTCATACCCATGGATTCGCCGGTAATCTTCACCTTGAAGATGGTGCTCTCGTCTAGCGTGAACGAAAAGTATTCGCTTGCCGCATCCCCTACATCCTCTTCCGTCCGCTCCTTGAGATCGCTGAAGTCGGCAAACTCCCACCATCCCTGCGATTCGTCCACATCGCGGTTTTCCGGCATCGTCTTCTTCGCGGCGATAATCGCTTCGGCCACAAGCCTGGCCTCGTCCAGGGAATCGGTATTTTCCGGGTCTTCATAGACGCCGGGGATGGTGACGAGAGCATCCACGGAGTCGCAGCTGTTGATGTTTATCTTCGTGCCGCCGACCGTGGTGAAAAGCCCCATAAGCCCCTTGACCTCTATAAGGTCGTCATCATCCTTTGCCCACGGGTTGATTACGCCGCCCGTCAGCACCTCGGGATATTCGCTCCAGCCGCGCAGTTTGCTCAATTCCTTTATGTCGGGAATCGGACCGTTCCTCGGGCGGTATCTATCCTCTTCCTCTATCTTATCCTCTTCCTCGCGCTTCTCGTACCAATCCGATTCGGCACCGAAGTCCTCGCCGTCTATCTCGAATACGTCGTCGTTTTCGTCTCGCCAATCGTTCCAGGAGGCGATAAGGATGTTCCAGAGATTGATGGTTCCGTCCTTTGGCGTGGAAAGTTCCTCCGGGATGTTGTGGGAGGTGAAAATCATCCACCAGCGCTCCATGTACTTGGCATCCCCCCCGCCATCCCAAAGCTGGTTTATGTCTATGATGCCCTCGTCGCCGGAGTTTACGCTCTGAATCTCTATCGTGACGTTGCCGTTCTCCGGGTTGTCCTCGTCGAGGACGATAGGCCCTATTTTGCATTGCGCCCTGACCTTGAGGTCTTGTTTTTCAAGCACCCACCTGTCGTCTTCAAGGAGTTTTTCGGTATCCTGTTCGGGATCGTATGCCGGGGCTTCGGAATACTTGAGAATAACCGTCTCTGCAATGGCCTGGCCGGCATCGGTGAGACGGTTCACACGGTTGCGTTCGCGGACGTAGAGGTTTACACCGCTTTGCTGGTGCGCCTCGTAGACGAAGGAGAGCACCATCACCGAGAGAACGGCGATAGTCCAAAGGGCCAAGAGGAGAGCATTGCCTTTGCGTTTCATTGCACCCCGCCTCCCCCGCCGTGAGGCGGACCCGGTGGTGGCTGGCCGCCCCCGCCCCGCCTGCCGCCGCCATTGCTTGCGCCGCCGGAATTGCCGCCTCTGCCACCGCGCCCCGCGGCACCCGCCGCAGCTGCATTCTTATCCTCCGAGCCGGGCGGGAGCGCCGCATCCTGGCTCTGCTCGTACATGGGTATGCGCACGATTCTCACTAGAGGCGCCGTATTCGTGCGGTAACTCTTCGCCTCCTTGTCCAGCACGTAGAAAGTAAGCTCCACCTTGTAAGGCACCTTGTTCGTCTCGATCCATTCATCTTCGAACTCGGGTCCGCCCGCATTGGAAGTCGCCTTTTCCGGGCTTTCCAGCACGCGGCAGTTGAATCCCGTTATCCCGTCGGCTATCAAAACAGGCTGATACATCTCGTCGTTGGCGAACGTGTAGTCGATTTCTTCATCGTCCTTCGGTCTCAACGCCTGGTCCGGGCAAAGCCTCGCGTAAAGCCCCGTCACTTCGATTTCCTCCTGCCAGTCGCTGTCGCCTTCCTCAAGCACCATTACCTGCACCCTGTGCACGGTATCCGCCACTGCGCTCTTGTTGCCTACAATCGCCGTGCCCGTCTTCGACCACTCTATGATGTCGGAGCGGTCTGGATCTTCGCCGTCACCGAGGTTTTGGAGAGCAAAGCCATAGTCGTAGTTGCTGTCGGGCGTGCCGTTGTGCGGGTAGTACATGCTCCTCAGGCCCGAAATCACCTGGTTGAGCGCAAAGTCGGTGCGCTGCATCTTGTCCATGTAATCCGTGGAAACCTCCCAGCCGCGGCTCACGGCGTTGTAGGTGGCGACGGATATGGTGGTAATCACGCCGACGAGCACGACGGCGCATATGATTTCCAGCAATGTGAAGGCGCGGCGCGTTTTCATTCTTCCGGCTTCCTCCATATCGTCACATAGCTTTCCTTCTCGCCGTGGCCGCGAAACCTGTCTCCCCACCGCACCGTCACGCGCACGGTATGAAGTCCGCCAAGCCGATCTATCTCCTCCTGATCGTTCTTGTTCAGCCACTCGCGCTCCCACGTGTATCCATGATACTTTTCCTGCTGGGCGTAAGAAAGATGCAAGCCGTCGTTTACCTTCTCCCACAGTTCCGAGGCGCGCGTTTCGCGCACGTCGAGACCGTTCTTCGCATCAGCCGGATCGGTTATATCCGACAAAGGAAACGCCATATCCCCCATATCCATGACTTCCTGCGCAGTTTCAAGATAGGCACTTGCCAGAATAGTCTTTTGCGCCTGCGCCATCGAAACGAGAATGCCCGTAAGGCCGAGACCGAGAATGAGCGCCGCAAGAAGCACTTCCAGCAATGTGAAACCCCTTCTCATCGTTCATCCCCCGATACTATCTTCGCGCCGCCGAAACGGTCTACCTTGATGGAAAGCCCCTTTTCGGGCGATGTGCCATCGCGGTAGATCCACACCCTGTGCGGATCGCAGCGGCCGTTCGTCTCCCAGACTACACTGCGCGCCTCCTGCAAATCGAGCGACGCCGAGGAAAGCGACGTCCCCAAGCCGGAAGATTCCGCCTTCTCGTCCGTCCCGGTTTCGGTTCCGGCATCAGTGCGCTTCCGTTCCTTGTCATACTTCCCAAGGAGATAGTCGACGTTGGAGAAGACCGATATGCGCGGCTTTTTCCGCGCATCGTCCCCGAATGCGAAGTCGTTTTCTTCATCTCCAAGAGCCACTTTGATGCGCACGCCTCTCAGGACATCGGAGGATATCGGCGCGAAAAGGACGTCTTCCACAGTTTCGCCCTGACCGTCGGCGAGAGATTCTTCGCCGTCAGACTGGGCGGAGGCGCCTCCTTCATCGTCGCCCCCGATGGTCACCCACTCGCCCGAGAGGGTCTGCGCGCGCGAGGCGGCCTGAGTCATCATGCGGGCGGTGGTAATCTTCACGCGAGCGGATTTCTCTCCGTCGATTTCCGTCTCTTCGTAAGTGATTATGGCAGGCTGCTGTGTGACAAGCGCCACGCTGCGCGCCTGGCGGATTGCGGCGAAAATATCGCGGCTCGCGCCTTTGATGCGCGCCGCACCCTGGCCGGAACCGAATCCAACCATCGCCACCGACACCATCACGCCAATGATGGCGACAATGGTCAGAAGCTCGATCAGGGTGAATGCGCGCCGCATTTGGCGAAAGCGCAGGGAGGTTTTACTTGGCCACCTTGTCGCTGCGGATGTCGTCTTCGGTGCCGAAGCTCATGTCAGGGCCGGCACTGATGACGGCAATCTTCTTGCCGGTGCGCTCATACTTGAACTCCGTGCCCCACGGATCCTCCAACGCACCCTCGCCGCCATCCAAAATCGGCTCTTCGTCGCCTGAAGCCGTGATGAGCGCCCTCAAATCCGAAGGATACTTCTTCGTCTGCATATAATAGTTGATGACGGCGTTCTTGATATTGACGACCGCTTCTTTTGTGGCTGTGACTTTGGCCTTTTCGATATTGGCAGTGATATTCATCACCGCCACCGTTCCCATAATGCCGATGATGGCCACGGCCACGAGGATTTCAATCAACGTGAAACCGCTGCGCATCGCGCTTGCGACCTTGTTCTCTTCCTGTCTCATTGCTTTTCCCTTTCCTTGTTATATATACAGTAAAGCGTTGGCGGATATTGTACCAAAATCCGCGCCTCTTTGCAAATGCGCGCCAAGGGTTCCAGACAATCATCTGCCAGGCCATGTCTCCTTTGAATTGTGTTCACAATCCGCCTTTCACAAGCGTCCACGCGATGGCTACAACCAGCGACGGGAGAAGGTTCGCCACGCGGATCTTCTTCTCGCGCCAGAGGATGTTCCATCCGACGCAGAAAATAAGCACGCCTCCCGTGAGCGATATTGCATCGAGTGCATCCGTCGTCATCACATGGCGCAGAGGATATGCCGCAAGCGTGATGCCGCCTTGATAGAGCAAAATCGGGATTGCCGAGAAAATCACGCCTTTACCAAGAGATGCCGTCAGCGCGACTGTGAAAATGCCGTCCATTGCGGACTTCAGATACAGAAGCGACGGATCGCCGCGAAGCCCGTCCTCCAGGGCGCCGAGTATGGCCATCGCCCCGATGCAGTATGTGAGGGTCGCAGTAACGAAGCCATTGAGGAACGAGCCGTCGTTCTCGTTGTGCGAGACGCGGCGAAGCCATACGCCGAAACGCTCAAGCTTGCCGTCGAAATCGACGACCTCCCCGGCAACCGCGCCAATGGCAAGCGACATGACGAGCATCAAAGCACCGCGACACTCGACAATGCCGCCATCTCCGATGACCAGCATCTTGGAGAACGTCGAAGCCGCGCCGACAAACAGAGTGCCGACCGCCATTCCCGAGACGAGCGTGTCCCTTATGCGCTCGTTTATCGCCTTGCCCGACGCGAGGCCGACGCACCCGCCCACGACAATGGCGGCGGCGTTCACTATGGAACCAATACCAATCATCGTCTTACATCAGTTCCTTGCCGCAGGAGAAGGCCTTGTCTACGACCTCGCCCATAAGACGATAGACGTGCTGGCAGGTGTCGAAGCAGATAGGCTTCATCTTGTCCACGTCGGGCTTGCCGTCCGTCAGCGCAGACTCCTCCACCGCGCAATTGACGATCTTGCCGACGACGTTGCAGTTCTCCTCGTTCATCGAGACGAGTTCGCATTCGAGGACGAGCGGCAGTTCGTTGACGACGGGCGCATCCACGAATGTGCTCTTCGTCACGGTGAAGCCGCTCTTCGCCACCTTGTCCAGCGTCTTGTTGCCGCTCGCGATGCCGAGGTAGTCGCAGGCCTTCACGGCGTCGGCCGTGCCGAACGCGACGGTGAACGCCTTGCGCGCGGCGATGTTCGCCCACGTCTTGTGCCCGGTGTCGATGCAGATCGTGATCTCGTCCTCAAGCGT
>DFGM01000109.1:0-14522 GCA_002371755.1 Verrucomicrobia bacterium UBA3750
CATCCGCGACTTGACGGCGCTGATGAAGAGCGACGGTTCGCTTGAATGGGATGTCCCCGATGGCGAATGGACGATTCTCCGCGTGGGGGCGATCTGCAACGGACGCAGGAACCATCCTGCATCCGAGTCCGGCGTGGGGCTGGAGGTCGACAAGTTCTCCGCCAAGGCGATTGACATCCACTTCAATTCATATATCGCCAAGGTGTGCGAAGAACTTGGCGTCTCAAAGAACAGCGACAACCGTACTGGCTTCAATAACGTATTGGTGGACAGCTTCGAGGTCCGCTGCCAGAACTGGACGCCGGGGCTTGACGACATTTTCCGTGAGCGCATGGGGTATTCGCTCGTTCCGTATCTTCCGGTCTTTGCGGGACGTATCGTCGGCAGCGTTGACGAAACTGAGCGGTTCCTCGAGGACTTCCGGCGAGTTCTCGCGGACCTCTTCGCGGAGAATTATGCGGGACGGCTTGCGGAGCTTTGCCACGCGCACGGGCTCGTCTGCTCACTGGAAGCCTACGGAAACGGCAACTTCGACAACCTCCAGTACGGGGAACACGCGGACATACCGATGCAGGAGTTCTGGTCAGGCGCACCGGCCGAAGCGTCTCCTGCGGGATGGACGTCGCGTGTGCATGGCGCGGCGTCGCTCGCGCACGTATGGGGGAGGCGATATGCCGCGACGGAATCCTTCACGGCCGATCCAAGGCAGGGGGGCCGCTGGACCGAGACGCCGTTCAAAATCAAGTCGCTCTGTGATTTCGCCTACGCAAACGGCATAAACCGCATCATCTACCACCGCTTCGTCCATCAGCCGTGGGCTGGAGACAAATACCTTCCCGGCATGACCATGGGACGCTGGGGAATGCACCTCGACAGGACGCAGACCTGGTGGCCGCTCGCCCATGCGTTCTTCGCCTATCAAAGCCGTTGCCAGTGGATGCTCCAGGAAGGGAACCCGGTCGCGGACATTCTCTACTGGTGTGGAGAGGAAACGCCAAACCGGGCGAAACATCCGAAGGATGCGCCGGACGGACATTGGTGGGATGTATGCGACACGAAAATCATAGAATGCCTGACTGTTAAAGACTGCAGACTCGTCACTCCTGGCGGCGCTGAATATACGCTTCTTGTTTTGCCTGAAACCGACACGATGAGCGAGAGAATGGTGCGGAAGATCGGCGAACTGGTCAAGGCTGGCGCAAATGTCTGCGCCGTCAAACGTCCAACGCGTGTGCCGGGGCTGGCGGGAGAACAGTCCATTGCGGATGATGCGTATGCATCCCTTGTCGACCGCGTATGGGCGCAAGGCGTCATGGAGTGCGGCGCGGACGAGGCACTCGGGCGCATGGGCGTGGCGAAGGACTTTGAGGCGTCCGCTAAACGCGTTGGCTGGATCCACCGCCGCGAAAGCGGGACGGATTGGTATTTTGTCGCCTTGGACAACAAGAAAGCCGCGACAATCGAGGCGTCCTTCTCCGTTGCGGGGCGCGTGCCGGAAATCTGGAATGCCGAAAACGGCATGCGGCACGAGGCGAGAAAGTGGCGCGTGGAGGGTGGTCGAACGTTCGTGACGCTGGACTTCCCGCCTAAGGGTTCTGCATTTGTGGTGTTCAGGAGGGAGATGGTGAATGGGGAAGAGGGAATAGGGAAGAGGGAACAGGGAACAGAGGGCGCGGAATTCATCGCGGCCGTGTCTGGACCGTGGCAAGTTGCATTTCCCATTGGCTGGTATTCCGGTTCTTCTGAAACCAGGGTGATCACTATGACAAACCTTGTCGATTGGACGTCGCTTGCCGATCAGGATTTGAAATACTTCTCGGGAACGACGACCTACAAGTGTAAAGTTGAGAATGTAAAGTGTAAAGTTGGAGAACGGGTGTTGCTCGACTTGGGCGAGGTGAAAGATTTTGCCGCAGTCACGGTGAACGGGCGAGAGTATCCGCCGCTGTGGCGTCCGCCGTACTGCGTTGACATAACGGAGGCTGTGGCGACGGCGCTTTCGTCGTCGCACGATGCCGAGGGAGGCATTGCCATGCCGCTTGACATCGAAATCCGCGTAACGAACCTCTGGCCGAACAGGCTCATCGGCGACGATGTGCAGTTTGAGCCGGATTGTGAGTGGGTTGAGGTCCCGCGTCCCAAAAAGGTTGTGGAATACGGCATCAAGGAACTGCCGCAGTGGGTAAAGGAAGGCAAACCGTCCCCGACCGGACGGCATACGTTCTCCACCTGGCGGCACTGGACGAAAAAAGACAAACTGCTGTCGTCCGGGCTTCTCGGCCCGGTCGCATTGAGAATCGAAAGGGGGCAAGATGGCGATTGAAGGAACAAGGAGAGAGTTCATCAAAGGGTCGTTAGCGTTCGGCGGATTCGTCGCTGTGGCGGGCCTCCCGGCGTTCGCCGACAATCCGAAGCACTTCCCGAAACGCGGCGCATTCGAGAGGCTGTCGATAATAGGATGCCATGTCGACGCCGGGGCGGAAAAGCCGTTCTCGATTCTTCACATTTCCGACACGCACCTCACGGCGGCGTCTCCAGACGACAGCGAATGGGCGCGGAAAGAAGCAAGACGGCGCAGTCTTACGTTCGGCGGACGGCAGGAGGAGGCCTTGCGCGATTCGCTTACGTGGGCCAAGAAGCATGTGGACTATGTTGTCCACACCGGCGACTTGATCGACTTCCAAAGCCAGGCCAATTTTGATCTGGCGAGGAAATATTTCGGGGATGGAATGTTCGGATGCATCGGCAACCATGAATTCTACCACGGGCAGAAGGTCGAGAACGAGAAGACCAAGGGCGAGACGCGCGAGGCCGTTGCGGCCGCATTCCCGTTTGACATATCCGTCGCCTCGAAGACTGTGAATGGAGTTAACTTCGTAGCGCTCGACAATGTCTACGGACACATCACAGCGGAGCAGATGACACGGCTCGAGGCCGAGTTCAAGAAGGGGTTGCCGGTGATTTTGTGTATGCACTGTCCGCCTATGACACGAAACATTTCGCGTGTAAGCAGCAAGTTCTGGGACAGGACCAGCCCGAAGGCCGTGCCGGATGTCGGCGGCTTCAAAGAAGTGACGGCGAACGCCAACGCGACGTTCAAGGATTACAAGAACTGGCTCAAGGCGCAGCCGCTCTTGAAATGCATTCTCGCCGGACACATCCATGTCAGCGTGTCGGACAGGTTTTCGCCGACGTGTGTTGAGCATGTTGTCGGGGGTAACTTCCTCTTTCACGGGCAAGAAATAACAATATCGTAAAAGGAGGCGGGCAATGAGATTTGGAATGCTTGGGATGTTGCGCAACGCATACGGCATATTGCTTTGCATCGCTTTGACAGCCTTGCATTCCGCTACCTGTGCGGCGGCGGTTTCCGCCGTGACGTGTGCGAATTGCGCAACGGTCGGAAGCCCGGCTTCTTCCGCGAAGGTGGACTACGACCAGGTGAACGAGGCGTCGGCGGTTTTCAAAGGCAGGATTCCGGCGAAGATGCGCGGCGGGACTTGGAAGGTCGTCTACTCGTCTGCGGAAGGGCCGGAAGGCCGTGCGCTCGAGGTCCTGACGGAGCGCATGGGTACGCATCTTCTCCGCGAGGGGCATTTGGCAACACCGATGGTGCTGCCTTTGGAGAAGGATGGCGGGGAGAAGGTGGATACGAAGCGCGATGTCGTCGTCATAGGTCGGCTGTCGCAGAATGCCACTCTGCGCAAATGCCTGAAGGTCGAAGACGTGCCGAAGGGCGGTTACTTTGTCAAGACGATGCACGAGAGCGGACGCAATGTCGTGCTTCTCGCGGGCGACACGCCGGAGGCGGTGTTGTGGGCGGTGTTCGACTTCCTCGATGTCATTGCTCCGACGCTTGAGGCGAAGATGTCCGGCATGCACGGACGCTATGCCGGCATGTTCTTTCGCGGCGGCAGAATTCCCGCGTTCGCATGCCGCCGCACGCCGCAGACGCCTGTGCGAAGCGTGTTTTCCTGGGGGCATGTGGTGGACGACTACCGCGCGTCCTTCCGGGAAATGTCGCGGGCGCGGTTCAACAGGGCGATACTCTGGAACGACCAGCTGGTGGTGAACGCCCGCGAAGTAGTGGAGTGCGCCCATTCGTGGGGCGTCAAGGTGTATTGGGGATTCTCGTGGGGCTGGACGCTCAGCGGAAACGACGGCAGGGATCTCGACTTCGGGAAGCTCGCGGACGATATCGTGGCCGAATGGCGGCGCAAGTGGAAGCCGATGGGCGGCGACGGCATATACTTCCAGAGCTTCACCGAGACGAACAAGCGGGAGATCGGCGGCAGGTCGATACCCGAGGCCGTGACAGAGCTCGTCAATGCAGTTGCGGCGAGGATACATGCCGAGGCACCTGACGTCGACATTGTATTCGGCCTCCACGCCAATTCGATGAAGCGCGAGGGAGCGGGGGTGTTCATCGCAAAGGTCGATCCATCACTTGAGATCCTGTGGGAGAACTGCGGCGGGTTTCCGTTCTGGGAGGCCGAGGGCAGGGCATCGTCGCCGGACGTCGAGTTCTGCGACAGGATACTCGCCCTCAATCCGTCCGTTGGCCTTGCATGGAAGGCGCAGCTCAGGATCGACTGGGGCAACTACGTGCCGCCGGCGGGGCCGTTTGTGCTTGGCTGCGCAGGGGAGCGCATTCGCGACCGCGACCGCGCCGTGACCGCGCCGCGCCAGTGGTCGTTCGACGAGGAGTGGATCAAGAACGGCGCGAACGCCCGCGAATTCATCCGGCATGTCCGCGCCGGAAAGTGCCCGCCGAAAGAGTTCAATGCCGTCGCGGAATACAATCCGCCGTACAGTTTTGCGACGCACTGCCAGGCGGAGCTGTTCTGGAACAGCGACGACGCCTGGGAGGAAATCGCGAAGCGCGCAAGGATGCGGGCAAGGCCGGAGAGATAGCGGAGACTTGAGGAAATGAGACTACTGTGGACAATGTCGTTCACACCGGCAACTTTCTCTTTCATGCACGGGAAATAACAATATCGTAAAAGGAGGCATACAATGAGATGTGGAAATCGTGAAGGTCAGTGCGCCGCGTGCCGCGTAGTGGTTCTCCTTGTCTTGCAGGTCTGGTGCTCGGCCGCAAACGCGGTAGAGTTTTCGAAGGCAGGATACTGGGATGCAGATGGTTCACCGCGCCGCGTGGAGACGCTGACGACTGGTTGGGAATTCTCCCTCGACAACTTCAAGACGGCGAAGAGCGTCTGTCTGCCACATTCCATTGACGAAGGTGAACTCGGCTTCGAGGCATCGGGAGGAGTCAACCGTCAGCAACCGGCATGGTACCGGCGCGTTTTCTCGTGGAAGAGGCGCGGCGCAAGGCAGTTCCTCCATTTCGAGGCGATCATGGGCAAGAGCCGTATCATGCTCAACGGCAAGGTCGTGGCGGAGCATTTCGGCGGCTATCTGCCAATCCATGCCGAAGTGACGGGCGTTCTCAAGGAGGGCGAAAACGTCCTTGAAGTCTGGTGCGACAACTCGGACGACCCGTCCTATCCGCCCGGCAAGGCGCAGGATGTCCTTGACTTTACCTACTTCGGCGGCATCTACCGAGACGCCTACCTAATCGAGACGGGCGAGGCGTACGTGACGGACACGGACAAGGGCGGCGTTTGGATAACGTCGAACCTTGGCGACGACGGCAAGTGGACTGTCCGAGCAGACGTGACCTTGGGCGGCGATACGAATGGCGCGACGACGGAACTCTACTATGACGGGAATCGCGTGACTTCGCCATTCCAGCCCGAATCGCCCGCTCTCTGGTCGCCTGAACACCCGAACCTCCATTGGCTGCGCGTGGATGTCGTGAAGGACGGCAGATTGACCGATCGTGTAAACGTACGATTCGGCATTCGCGATTTCAAAATGACCATGGACGGTTTCATCTTGAACGGCAAGTCATACGGGAAGAAACTCATCGGTGCGAACCGTCATCAGGATTATGCGTTCATCGGCAACGCGCTTCCAAACTCGCTGCACTGGCGGGACGTCAAGAAGTTCAAGGACTGCGGCATGACGATTTTTCGCTGCGCCCACTATCCGCAGGATCCGGCGTTCATGGACGCCTGCGACGAGCTGGGGATGTTCGTGATCGACGCGACGCCGGGCTGGCAGTTCTGGAACAGGAAGAACCCTGACTTCGAGCGGCGCGTCTATGACGACATAGAGAAGATGGTGCGCCGCGATAGGTCGCGACCTTCGCTCTTCATGTGGGAGCCGATCTTGAACGAGACGCGTTTCCCCGGCGACTTCACTACAAATGCCGTCGCCACCGTTAAGCGCAACGCCCTGCCGCCGAATGACGTATGCGCATGCGACCTCCAGAGCGACGGCAGCGATGCCTGCGACGTGAACTACGCCCACAGCCCGATCGAAGGGCGCGTCGGATTCCGCCGCGAATGGGGGGATTATGTGGACGACTGGAGTGCGCAGAACTCGCCTTCCCGCGTCCTCCGGGAGTGGGGCGAATGCGCGATGGTGCGCCAGGCGCAGCTTTACATGAAGTTCATACGCGACTTGAACGGACGTTCGGCGTCCAATCTCGGCGGATGTCTCTGGCACGGCACCGACCATGCGCGCGGATACCATCCCGACAACTTTTTCGGCGGAATAATGACTTACGCCCGCCAGAAGAAGTATTCGTGGTATGCTTTCAAGACAATGCTTACGGACAAGCCGTTCGTCTTTGTGCCGCACGAGCTTTCGCAGTCGTCGCCGGAAGAAGTGCCCGTGTTCTCCAACTGCACATACACTGCGACATTGCTCGGCAAGCCGTTCATGCCCGGCAAAACGAAATTCGACTTCGAGCTTCAGCACGCGATCGCCGGCAAGTTCCGCAAAAAGCCGCGCAGCGAGGCGGACAAGATCAACAACTTCACGGCGACGCTTCCGGGCGGCTCCCAAGTCGTGAAACTCCCCGCCAAGCGGCTTGCGAAGATAGACCTCTCGCTAGATACCGAAGGGCTTGCGCCTGTCGCGGACGGCGGCGACCTCGTGGCCGTTGTCGCTACGCTTGCGGACGGCGTCGGAACGCCCAAGCGCTATCTGACGGAGTCAATCCGATTTTCGGTCGAGGGCGAGGCGGATATCGTAGGTGAAAATCCGCAGACGACACGCTGGGGCGAGGCAGTTGTGCTGATTCGTCCAAGGGCGGCCAAGAACCCCAGGCCCGTCACGATCCGCGCGGGGACGCTCCGGTCTGGCAAATACGCCCCGGCGGCGGGTGAACTTGTCTTCACGCCTGGTTCGCCGGAAGTGAAGACTGCGACGGCGGCAGCGGGTGGCGACGAGGCGCGGCTGCGGAAGGTCGAAGCGGAACAGCATGCTTTTGAAATGAAATGAGAGAGGACGGCATGAAAACAGCATTGGTCACAACTGCGCTTATGCTTGCGTGGAATATCGCCGCTTTCGGCGAAGTTCGCGTATGCTGCGACTATCCGGGCGGAAGCATAGTCGTGAAGGAGATTGACGAAACCAACGGTGTTGTCAAGGTCGCTACCGATCTGCGCGACACAAAGGGGCGGAAGTGGATGCGCTTCGACTTCAAGGTGCGCGGCGCGGAGGGTCGGACGCTCCATTTCCAGTTTCCCGACGACAAGTTTGACTACCTTGCGACGCTCGGTCCGGCTGTCAGCCGCGACGAAGGACGGACTTGGGCGTGGCTCCACCAGGACGGTTCGCGCCACGAGCCGTCCAACGCCTTCGACTGGACGTTCGCACCGGATGAACACGAAACGCGCTTTGCGTTCTGCATTCCATATCTTCAAAGCGACTGGGAGAAACTTGCGGCGAAATACAAGAGCCGCAAGGATGTGGTTTTTGACGTCCTTTGCAAGTCACAGAGCGGCGAGCGGGATACGGAGCTTTTGCGTCTTCCATGCATAGGGAGTGCTAAATGGCTTTTCGTGTTCACCGCCCGCCATCATGCGAGCGAGGCGTCGGCGAGTTTTGTCATGGAAGGTGCGATAGAGGAAAGTCTTTCAGGCTCGAAAGAAGCCGCCTGGCTGCGTGACAATGCCGACTGCGTTTTCGTGCCGTTCATGGACAAGGACGGCGTCGAGAAAGGCGAGCAGGGGAAGTTCCGTCATCCTCACGACCACAACCGCGACTACATGAAGGACCGTTATACATCTGTCCGCGCCCTCAAGGAGCTGCTTGCCCAAGAAGGCGAAGGAAAGAAAATTATCTTCATCGATCTCCATTCCCCGAGTCCACGCAGCGGTCTGACGGGCAATAAGATACACGACCACGCCTTTACGTTTGCGCCGCTTGAGCCGATGCAAAGGGAACGCTGGCGGCACTTCCGCCGCGCATGGGTCGATATGCAGAAGAACGGGATGCTGAAATACGGCGGAAAGTTCGACAAGGCTGGTTCTGAGAAAGAGTATGCGGAAGCCGTGAAGAAGCAATCGCTGAATTCACGCCAATACGTCGGGGCACTCTCGAACTGCTGGATGAGCGTCTGCTGCGAGTTCGGCTATTCTCTCTGTGACGGTGTGTACACGCCGCAAGGAGCCCGCGAGCTTGGCGCTAACATGCTCAAGGCCGCCGTTCAGACCGCTTGCGGCTCTGCAGGTCGCTCGGATGCGGCGAACGCGATTCCGCGTGCAGACGAAGCGAATGCGGGAGGGAGTGGCGTCAAGTGGCGCGGGGTTTTTGTGAATGACGAAGACTGGAGCCTGCGCCCTTGGGCTGTCGGGCGATTTGGAAAGGAAGAGCAGATTGGAACGAACGCCTATTCCGAGATCTTTTCACTTATGAAGAGGTGCGGGCTCAATCTCATTTGGCCCGCGATGCACGAAGGCGGGTATGAATTCTCTTCGCGCCAAGAGAACTTCGAGCTTGCCGACAGATACGGGATTACGGTCGGGACGAGCCATTGCGAGCCTATGCTCCGCAATAACTGCTACCTTTCCAAGGAAGAAAGGCAGAAATGGAGCTGGACGCGCAACCGCGATTTTGTCGAGGACTATTGGCGCGAGGGTGTGGGGCGTGGCGAAGGACACAATGTAATGTTCACGATCGGGATGCGCGGAATCCACGACGGACAGATGAAGGACGGCAAAACGACTGCGGACAAGAAGGCTATACTTGAAGATGTTTTCGCCGCGCAGTGCGCCATGCTTCCGAAGGGCGCGCCGAAGCTTTTCGTGCCTTACAAGGAGGTGCTGCCGATTTTCAACTCGGGACTGAAGGTTCCGAATGGTGCGACGATCATGTGGGTCAATGACAACTTCGGTTATGTGCGTCGCCTTGGAGGTCCGCAGTGCAAGGAATACGGCGGCGGAATATACTGGCACATCTCCTACCACGGGCGGCCGCATGGCTATATCCATCTCTGCACGACGCCGCCGGCGTTCATGTGGTACGAACTGGTGGCGAAGTGCTGGGAGAACGGCGTCCGCGACGTGTGGATGGTGAATGCCGGCGATGTGTTCCAGGCGGAGATTCTGCTTGACGCATACGGGCGCTTTGCCTCCGATCCAGAGGCGTGGAAGACCAAGGCCAACCCGCAGCGTGAAGCCATTGATGGTTGGGTGCGCGAAGAGCTTTTTGGCCACAAAGAACACAAAGTGCAAAAAACCGGAGAGTGTCTTTGTGAACTTTGTGTCCTTTGCGGCAAAATCGGTTCCCATCTTGCCGAATACTACAACCTCGGTTTCAACCGCCGCCCGGAGCACATGTGCGTCCAGTGGACTACGAACCTGCCGTCCTCTGTCAAGTCTTCGCTCCTTAAGCGCTATCACGCGCTTCTCGCCGAAGATATTGCACTGGAAAAAGAACTCTCCGACGCCACAACTTTCAACTCTAAACTTTCAACTCCCAACTCTAAAATAGTAAATGACTATTTTAGGCTTGTCGGCTTTCAGGCGAGGTTCCTTGCGTACGCGGGAATCATCCATCTTGAAGAGCGCGACAAGGAATATGCCCGAAGCGTCCTCGACCCGCTTTACGAGCGTTGGGACAAGCTTGATGACGGCAAGTGGTCTGGATTCTGGTGCGACACAATAGACGAACGCGGCGGAATGCGCCAGCCCGTGCCGCACAACCGCTGGTGCTCGCAGATGCAATGGAGATGGAACGAGCCGTCAGATCCATATGCTGTTGAGGAGCGCAACATGGCGCGAATCAACTATCCCGCGACGGCATATCGCGCTGATGAGACGGAACCTGAATGGCTTGAGCCAGTCGCAAACGAACCTGCGAATAATGGCGCGTGGGCATGCGTAGAAGGACTCGGCACGTCAGGTCGCGCACTTGCGCTTCTGCCCGTCAAGCCCGGCGTCGGCAAAGGTGCGGCGATTGAGTTTTCTTTGACAGGATTAACAGGATTGACAGGATTTGAGAAGCAGGTCGGTAATCCTGTAAATCATGTAAATCCTGTCCAAAAAAAGAATCTTGTCCTTCAGTTCCTTCCCGACTTTGCGCTTTGGCCAGGACTCAAACTTGGTGTCGAAGTGTCGTTCGACGACGGCGCGGCGAAGTATGTGGCCGTTCCGAAGAGCGATTCCAACATTGGCGAACACGATCCCGTGCGCAACCGCGCGGTGCAAGACAACTTCATCCGTGTCGAAGTGCCGGTTCCCGAAGGCGCACGCCGCGCCAGGATTGCCGCTGTCCATCCCGGTGTTGTCGTCGACCGCGTCGGAATTCGAACAAAACATAATGGAGGCGGGGAATGAAACGCATTTTGAGACTTTTGCTTGCGATTCCGCTTGTCGCATCTGCCGAACGCGAACTCATCTGGCCGGATGGCAAAATGCCCGATGCCCAGCCGCATCAGATTGCTGCGATGACAGATGTGTCCAAGAAAAACGAGTTCAACGCGGATGAATGGCGTCACCCCTATATTGAATGGTTCGCACCACCGCAAAAGCCTAATGGGTGCTGCATGATTCTGGTATCTGGAGGCTCTTATCGCAATTGCTGTGATGTCGGGCTGATCAGAATATGGAACGAACGCCTTTCTGCCCTTGGGTGCCAGTGCGTAAACTTTGTCTACCGCACACCGTGGCCGGAGGGAATGCCCTTTTACGCGACAGCTTGGCAGGATGCGCAGCGAGCCGTTAGGGTTGTCCGTTCAGAGGCCAAAAAGCGCGGCTTCTCGTCGGACAGGATTGGCGTAATGTCGATGTCGGCCGGATCGCACCTTGCGACGCTCATGGCGACATCTTCCATGACTCCTGCGTATGGGAAGATTGATGAACTTGACGAGACACCCTGCAACGTGAACTTGGTCTGTGCGTTTGCACCTGCTTTCGTCATGACAGATGGTGTTGGAAGGCCGAACACGCGGCAGGGGGCGGCAATTGACGTTGCGCTCGACGATTGCTTCAAGTTTGACGGCGCAACATGCCCCATGTGCCTTTTGCACGGTGGATGCGACATCTATTCGCCGAACGGCTCCGCTGAAATATACAGGAACCTCCACAAGCGGAAGATTCCCGCCGAACTGCACATAGTACCAGACAAGGGACATGGTGCACACGGCTTTGAACGAGCAGTCGAATTCATGCGGCGCATGGGGTGGCTCGGCGAACTGAAGAAACCTGTCCTTCTGGCAAGCCGTTTCACGTCGGACGAGAGTCGTGCCGTCCATGTGAAGGAAGACCTTTGGCCGGACGGAAAGATTCCGGATTTTGACGAGCGGCAGACGGTGCCGTATCTTGAATGGCATATTCCGGCCAAGCTGACGACAAAGGCCGCTCTTGTCGTTTGGTCTGGCGGAGCATACAAAAGTTCAAGTCCGAAAAGCTTCGAGGTGGAGCCGGTCAGGCGCTATCTCAACGAAAGAGGCATGGCTGTCGTCACGGTTGACTACCGGCATCCCCGCCCCAAGCCCCCACTTGCCAAGCATACGGCTGCGTGGCAGGATGCGCAACGGGCGATCCGGATTGTCAAGACCGAGGCGAAGGCTCGCGGATTGGATCCGGAGCGGATTGGCGTGATGGGGTCGTCCGCCGGCGGCCATCTTGCGCTTATGTGTGCCACGACGTCCATGTCGGCGTCATATTGGCCTGTTGACGAGATGGACAAAATACCTTGCGACGTGCAGTGGGCCGTTTGCGTCTATCCGGCCTATGTGCTTTCAGATGGCGTGAACGGTCCAAACAAGAGCAGGGGCGATGGGACGGAATGCAATATCGTGCCGGAGTTTGCGTTTGATCTGTCAACCTGCCCGGCTCTGTTCCTGCACGGCGATGCGGACGGCTATTCGTCGATGAACTCTGTCAAGGCATGGGAACGCATGAGGCGCATGGGCATACAGAGCGAACTGCACATCATGGCGAAATGCGCCCACGGCTTCATTAAGTCCGCTCCGCCAGGCACAGGCGCATACAACTGGATGGATCGCGTTTGGGATTTTCTTGTCGCCAAGGGCTTTGTCACCGAAGGAAGAAAATGATATGAAAACACTACTCGCGATCATTGTGGCCGCTTGCGGCCTTGCAGCTCTCGCGGATATGCCGGTCGCAATACCGGGCATTGGCGAGGCTAACGTCACATGCGCCGAGGAGAATGGCTGGAAGTTCGACGTCTGCGCCGAAGAGAAGCAGGGCGGCACTGCGGAGCTTTCGATTTCTCTTTTGTCTAAGGATGCAACGCCCCGTGTTCCGCCGAAGTTCGAAGTTGCTTTCTCCGTGCCGCAGGTAGACGCCTGGCATCGCTGGTCGATGGAATCGGAACGTGTCACGATGCCTCCTGACTGGCGCAGCGCCCTGGAACCGCGACTCTGCTTCGGATTCCCTCTCGTCGCGTTCATCGGCGGTGACGACAGGAACCGTCTCGCCGTGGCGGTGTCAGAAGCTAAGAGGCGTGTTCGCATCGACGCGGGGTTGCGTGAGGAGAACGCGCGCCTGACATGGAAAATAGCGTTCTTCGCCGAGCCAGAGGCTCCAATTTCCGCCTATGAGGTCAAGATCAGATTCGACAGGCGGGATGTGTTTTTCGGGGATGCGGTTTCGGAGGGCATGGAGTGGATCGTGCGCGAGAGCGGCATTTCGCCTGCACCCGTGCCGGAGGCTGCGTTCGATCCTCTTTACTCCAGCTGGTATTCGTTCCATCAGAACCTCTTCGATCGCGACGTTGAGGCGGAATGCGCGCTCGCGGCGAAGATGGGCATGAAGGTCGTTATCGTGGACGATGGCTGGCAGACAGAGGACACGAATCGCGGCTACGCCTTCTGCGGCGATTGGGAGGTGTCGAAGCGGCGCTTCCCCGACATGGCAGCGCATGTCGCAAGGGTTCACGCCCTAGGCATGAAGTATATGGTGTGGTATTCTGTGCCGTTTGTCGGCGAGGAATCTCGGAACTTTGCGAGCTTCAAGGGCAAGTACCTCTATATCAACAAGTCGAAACGGGCGGGGATACTCGACCCCCGCTTCCCGGAGGTGCGCTCGTTCCTTTCGGAACTCTACGCCAAGGCGCTGCGCGAATGGGATATAGACGGGCTGAAACTCGACTTCATCGATAATTTCAGATTCGACGGCAAAGACCCTGCCGTGGCGGAGAACTACGCGGGACGCGACATCAAGTCCCTGCCCGAGGCGGTTGACCGTCTGATGAAGGAGATTCACGCGGCGGTGACGGCGGTGAAGCCTGACGCACTCGTGGAGTTCCGCCAGCAGTACGTCGGCCCCGGCATGAGGCAGTACGGCAATATGTTTCGAGCATACGACTGCCCAGGCGACGCTACGGCGAACCGCTGCCGTATCGCGAATCTCCGCCTTACGTCCGGCAAGACCGCCGTACATGCCGACATGCTGATGTGGAACACGGAGGATGCGCCCGAAAGCGCAGCGCGTTTTGTGCTGTCGTCCATCTTCGGCGTGGTGCAGTATTCGATGATGCTGCGCACTTTGCCCGAAAGCCACAGGAAGATGATGACCCATTGGGTTGACTTCTCGCAGAAGCACCGCGACGCGCTTCTCAGGGGCAGCTTCCGTCCGCGCCGCTTTTCGCAGATGTATCCTCTCATCGAGTCGGAGAATGTGGCGGAACGCATCGTGGCCGTCTATGGGAACGGCACCGTTGCAGATCTGGGCGCGATGGACAGGGACATCTACCTCCTGAACGCCACGACGGGGGAGGATGTTGTCGTGGATTTCTGCTGTGAGGATGCACAGGCGGAGGCGTTCGACACGTTCGGGGCAAGTGTGGGAATGATTCACCTCAAGCGCGGCGTCCAACGCATAAAGATGCCGAAGTGTGGTTATCTTCGTATATGCAAATGAATAGGATGTTATTGAAGCGTTTGTTCGCGTGTGCGGCATTTGCGCTTGCGGCGAGCGAGATGCTATCGGCGGTGGAGTTGACGCACCGGTGGAGCTTCAACGGCGACTACTCCGACTCGGCGGGAGGAACGGATGCGGTGAAGTGCGGCACATACGTGTCGCTTTACGACGGCAGGGTCCACATGGGCTATGGGGACTGCACACATGGCACCGGCTATGTCGATCTCAGGACGAACATGCTCGACACGACGGCCGCGACTATTGAGATATGGG
>DFGM01000109.1:14673-16597 GCA_002371755.1 Verrucomicrobia bacterium UBA3750
ACCTTCGGCACTACGCTGTCCAAAATCAATTAGGATCGAAAGTGCAAGGGGGAATGAAGGGTTTTGACCCCATCGTTTAATATACACAAAGGGTTGTTCAACATCGAATGTTTGTGCTATAATCGGAGCATCAACAGAACACGAAAGGAACGGGCGATGACCAAGTCAGGCAACAGATGCAATCGAGTCGTGCAGGCGGATGGGAAATCCGCCGCGGAAGGCATGAGTCGTGTCGCGTTCCTTGCCTTTGTCGCGGCCCTTGGTGGGATATTGTTCGGCTACGACACAGCCGTTGTCTCCGGCACTACCGCCGCCGTCGCGGAGAAGTATTCTCTCGACGCGATCTCGAAGGGCTGGTACGTCGGCTGCGCTCTCGTCGGGTCGATCTGCGGAGTCGCCGCCGCAGGATGGCTGAGCGACAGGTTTGGTCGCAAGCCTGCGATGCTGTTCTCGTCCGTCCTCTTCAGCGTATCTGCGATCGGTTGCGCGCTGTGCGCGGGTTTCACCGATCTTGTCATATACCGCATCATCGGCGGTGGCGGTATAGGAATCGTCTCCATCGTCTCGCCCGTCTACATCTCCGAGATATCGCCCGCGAGGAACAGGGGTACGATGGTCGCACTCTACCAGTTCGCGATAACGCTCGGATTCGTCCTTGCATATCTCGTCAACTACCTGCTTCTCGTGAACGTTCATGTTTCCGAGCTCTGGCGCGTGATGCTCGGCGCGGAGGCTGTGATAACGCTCCTCTTTTTCGCGGTGATATTCTTCATTCCCGAAAGCCCGCGTTGGTTGGCGCTCCGCTCGGAAGGGTGGCGCGTCGCGCGTCGCATTCCGTGGGGCGAGCTTCTCCGTCCCGGGATCGTGAGGGCCGTCGCCATCGGATGCGCCATTGCGGTCCTCGGCCAGTTCATGGGGGTTAATGCCGTCCTTTACTACGGACCAGACATCTTCGCCGATGCAGGCCTGGCCGCGAAGGACTCTTCGTTCTCGACGGTTCTTGTCGGCTTGGTGAACATGATCTCGACTATTGCCGCGGTGTTTCTTGTGGACAGGATAGGCCGCAAGGCGCTCGTCTACTTCGGAGTCTCCATAATGATCGCGTGCCTCGTCGCGATAGGCGTGATGTTCCGCACCGGGGCGACGGGCGCCGGATTCGTAGCCGTGTTCCTCGCGTACATATTCGCGCAGGCGGTGTCCGTGAGCGCCGTTGTGTTCGTGCTCCTCTCGGAAATGTATCCCGACAAGGTGCGCGGAGTCGCGATGTCCATCGCAGGGTTCGCCCTCTGGATCGGCACTTACCTGGTCGGACAGTTCACGCCGTTGTGCATGGCGACTCTCGGCTCTTCTGGGACTTTCTTCTTCTTCGCTGCGATGTGCGTGCCGTACCTCGCAATAGTGTGGCGGCTCGTGCCGGACACGACCGGCAAGTCGCTCGAAGAAGTCGAGGCGTACTGGAATTCAAAGAAAGGAAACGACAAATGAACAGGCAAGCAAAGCTCGGCATTGCGGGCATCGGGTCGCATCTCGGCGCGGGGCTACAGTCTGCGTTTTCGGGATGCCTTGTTGCGCGCGGCGCGGACGGCACGGCGTCGCTCATGGGCCATACCTTCGCGAACGGCTGGACGCTCGACTATCTCGCCGTGTTCTGGATCGGCGTCGCCGCACTGTCGGTGGCGTTCACGATCGCCGCCGGCAAATGCGGCAGAAATAGATGCGGCGGGAAAGGTTGAGACAGGGGGTGACAAGAATGAGCAAGAACATGACAAGACGTGTCGCCGCTTGTGCGGCGATCGTGATTGGCGCGGTGCTGCCGCTTTCGGCGGCGGAGCTGGCGCATCGGTGGAGCTTCAACGGCGACTGGTCGGATTCGGTCGGCGATGCGGATGCCGTGAACGTTGGTGAACGCGTATCGCTCTACGGC
>DFGM01000167.1:0-1900 GCA_002371755.1 Verrucomicrobia bacterium UBA3750
TACCCTTTGCCAAGCCTGAAGGTTATGATGAACGCGACTACGAGTTGATGTTTCGCCACTATGAGGCCGTGCCGCCTGGGAAAGCCAAAAAACTCGCGCCGCCGTGGATCAACTCGAAAATGCCGAACCGCAAGACGGACACGAACAACAAGCGTGGTTTCTCGATGGACTACATCGGTCAGAGCTGGCGCTGGGCGGAGGCGACGTATGAAGAGCGGGCGAAGATCCTCGCTGCACATCTCAAGTATCAAAAAGGGTTGATGTGGACGCTCGCCAACCATCCGAGAGTTCCCGAGAGCATACGGAACGAAGTGTCGCGCTGGGGTACGTGCAAGGATGAATTTCTGGACGGATTCGGCGATGGATGGCAGAAACAGCTTTATGTGCGGGAAGCGCGGCGGATGATGGGCGAATATGTCATGACCGAGCACAACTGCCGCGGCAAGGCCGTCGCGCCGCATCCGGTTGCGATGGGTGCGTATGCGATGGATTCGCACCATGTGCGCCGATATGTCGGCGCGGACGGCTTCGTGCATAACGAG
Organism: Verrucomicrobia bacterium UBA3750; assembly: GCA_002371755.1. Classification (GTDB taxonomy): domain Bacteria; phylum Verrucomicrobiota; class Kiritimatiellia; order RFP12; family UBA1067; genus UBA1067. The sequence goes on from DFGM01000167.1 coordinate 543, forward strand.
GGCGATGTTGAGGTCGGCAAGGACGAGAACGGGAAGCGCTATCCACCCTATTCCATTGACTACGGCGCAATCGTCCCCAAGCGCGAGGAGTGCGCCAATCTGCTCGTGCCGGTCTGTCTGTCGGCTTCGCATATCGCGTTTGGCTCGATCAGGATGGAGCCGGTCTTTTTTGCGCTGGGACAGGCGGCCGGCACTGCCGCAGCGTTGGCGGCGGCAGGCGGTTCGCCTGTTCAGGATGTTCCGTATGCTGCATTGCGCAAGAGGCTTGTCGCCGACGGGCAGGTGATTGAACTTGCCCCACCTGTCCTTGCGGCGGAAGAAAAGAAGTCCGGGGAATCGCATCTTGACGAGATATCCGAGTCTCTCAAGCCGCTTCGCACATGGGCACTGCCGTATGCGGCGGGCGTGCCATACGAGGCGTTTGTTTCGCGCAAGATTCCGCCGAAGAGCGGACCGACGGGCGAAGGGCAGGCGTGGACGAAGCTTTCCGTCGAAGAGTTCTTCCCGTTCATCGACAGGTACGGGCAGTTTCTGCACAAGGATTGGCCGGACAAGGTGCATTCCGACGCCGATTTCGCCGTCCAGCGCGAGAAGGAGGAGAAAGACCTCGCGGTGCATCCGGGGCCGAAGGGCTGGGACAGGTGGGGCGGCTGGGCGGACGGCCCACAGCTTGAGAAGACGGGCGGGTTCTTCACGACAAAATGGAACGGAAAGTGGTGGATTGTCGATCCCGACGGGCACCTCTGGTGGAGCCACGGCCCAGTGCGCGTGTCTCCTTCGAGCGCCACGACGCCGCTTGCCGTGCCAAAGAGTGACAGGTCGCACTGGTTCGCAGAGCTGCCGGCGAGGGACGATCCCGTGTTTGGCGCGTTTTACGAGTCGAGCGATGTTTTGCTCTGGCCATATTACGGAAAGCGCGGCATCGACAAGGTCTATGACTTTTCTGCTGCGAACCTGAGGCGCAAATATGGCGAAAAGTGGTTCGAGACATGGGCGGATCTGGCGCACCGCCGTCTTCGTAGCTGGGGATGCAACACGATTGCAAACGGCTCTGACAAACGCATCTGCCTAATGGACCGCACGCCGTACACGGAGCGGTTTGAAATCCATTCGCGTCCAATCGCCGGACACAAGGGCGGCTGGTGGGAGTTCCCCGATCCGTTCGATCCGTCATTCCGCGCCGAGGCGTACCGCATGACGGAGGTGTACAAGGCGGAAATTGCCGATCCCTGGTGCATGGGATTCTTTGTGGACAACGAGCACAAGTGGGGTAAATCGCATACGTTCGGGTTGTCCACGTTGAAGTCGCCCTCCAATCAGCCTTGCAAGGTGGTTTTCCGCGACAGACTGAAGGCGAA
>DFGM01000167.1:2054-4197 GCA_002371755.1 Verrucomicrobia bacterium UBA3750
GCGATGGACGATCTGGAGGCGTTTTCGTCGGAGATTGCCGAGAACTACTTCAAAACCATTCGCGAGGAACTGAAAAAGGCGAATCCCGGCAAGCTCTACCTCGGCTGTCGTTTCGCGGGTGCGCCGGAGTTCGCCGTGCGGGCGGCGTCGAAGTACTGCGATGTCGTCAGCTATAACGTGTATCGCAAGGAGATGAGCCAATTCAAGCTGCCGGACGGCGTGGACGCGCCGGTTCTGATCGGCGAGTTCCATTTTGGCGCGCTCGACCGCGGCCCGTTCTGTCCGGGGCTGATCCTACTGAAAGACCAGAATCATCGTGCGCAGACGTACAAGGAGTACGTCCGCACGTCGCTGGAGCATCCGCAGATTGTCGGCGTTCACTGGCATCAGTTCTCCGACCAGGCGACGTCGGGGCGTTTCGACGGCGAGAACATGCAGGTCGGCTGGACAGACGTCTGCGATACTCCTTACTGGGAGACGATCGACGCGGTGCGCGAGATGGGCGACCGGATGTACGAGATCCGTGCCAACGCCACCCCGTAACGTCCTTTGAGTGAAAGTGGCAAGACCATGAAGATTGAAACATTGAAGATACTTGCCGTCTATGCGGCTCTTTTCGCGGCAAATGCCGCGACAGCGCAATCTGCGCAGACGGACATTGCCAAATACGACTCGAACATGGCCATTGCGGAGGTCGTCACTAACGGACTCAAATGGATCGACGGGCGCACTCTGCCGCTCGAAGGCCGTGCGTTCGACGACACCGAGGCATACTACGACCGTCTCCATGCGAACGTCTCGACGAATGTGAACGGCGGCGTCCGGTCGATGAAGCATCATACGGCGGGGATGCAGTTCCGTTTCACGACCGACTCGAAGAGACTTGTGTTCAAGTGGATCCCGTACACCCGTCGGCTTTCCATGGATCACATGCCAAGTACGGGCGTCAGCGGAATCGACGTTTACCGGTTCGATGCGAACGCGGAGAAGTGGCTGTATGTCAAGACGGGACGCATCAAGAGCGCCAAGGGCGGCAGCCTCTCGCTCGATTGGACGCCGGGGACGCCGTGCCTCATTAACTTGCCGCTCTACAACGGCATCAAGGAGTTCTCGCTTGGGCTGGAGCCGACGGCATCCGTCTCGCCGCTCCCGCCGCGCAAGAGCGGAATCGAAAAGCCGGTTGTCTTCTACGGCACGTCAATCACGCAGGGAGGATGCGCGTCACGTCCTGGAATGTCGTTCGTAAACATCATCGGGAGGGATTTGGACGTGCCGGTCGTGAATCTGGGATTCTCCGGATCTGGAGCGATGGAACTTGAAATGAGCGACCATATTGCACGCATAGACGCGAGCTGCTATGTGCTGGATTGCATCAGAAACATGGGCACTGAAACCGGCGATAAGGAGAATGTCGCGCTCGGGTATCTTAGCGGCCGCAATGTCGAGGAAAACTATGAGCCGTTCATTCGCAATCTTCGTGCCAAGCGGCCTAATGTTCCGATTGTGATGGCAGAACAGGGCGATGTCTATCTACGCCCGCCTAACGTTAAAGACCGCTTTGTGCGCGCGCTTTATGAAAAGCTTATCGCAGAGGGCTGGGAGAATCTGATTTACCTGACCAAGGACGTTATGTTCCCGCACGACTTGGAAGGTACGGTTGACGGTACGCATCCAAACGATTGGGGGATGATGGCGCTCGCCAAGGCATACAGCAGCGCTGTGAAAAAAGCACTTGGGCTTACGAAGCAAGCAAAATTGGAACGATGATGTGTCCGTGTTCGCAAAGCGTGGCTGTCGTCATCTGAAGCACCCTATGAGGTCGAAAAGTATGTATAAGCATAACACGGTATGGATTTTCCGTCAAGTGCGCCGCGTTTTTCATGTGGCTGCTAGACTCCATGTGGCATGCGCATCGGTGCAGGTGTTTGCAGTGCTGGCGGCGCTGCCGCTCTGCGCGGCGGAGCTGGCGCACCGCTGGAGCTTCAACGGCGACTGCTCTGACTCCGTGGGCGGGGTGGATGCGGTGAAGTGCGGCAAATACGTGTCGCTTTACGGCGGCAGAGTCCACATGGGCTATGGGGACTGCACACATGGCACGGGGTATGTCGATCTCGGGATGAACATGCTCGACACGACAGCCGCG
>DFGM01000167.1:4281-4423 GCA_002371755.1 Verrucomicrobia bacterium UBA3750
CACGGCACGACGGCGTGAAGAGCTGGGCGCGCGTCTTCGACTATGGCGCGGATGATACGCACTACTTCATGCTCGCGTGGACGGGTGGGACGGATTTCTCCAAGGACCGCGCGGGCGCGAAAAATCCGGGCGAAACCGCGAC
>DFGM01000015.1 GCA_002371755.1 Verrucomicrobia bacterium UBA3750
TGTCATCGAGTACGGAATGCTCTCGACCGAATCAGACGATCCGGAAGTGGACAACGCTGGCACAAGAATCACTACGCAGATTTCATATAAGACGGTGATTCTTCGCGTCGGGAGTTCGGGGGCAAGCGGGACGTACGCCGGATCGATCGCGGAAGAAACAGCCAACAGCTGCAAATTTGCCATCGACAAGGTTGGCGGGGGTGTATGGACGCTCAATGGTGCAAGTATCGCCCATCGCGGCGATACTACGGTGCGTGCCGGACGATTGAATGTCGACACATCGGGATGGGGGACGTCAAAGGTCACCGTCGAGAACGGGGCGACTCTCGGGGGAACGGGTACGTTGTCAACGGCGACTACAGTGAAGACGGGCGGCATCCTCGCCGGTCCGTTGAAACTGACGGGTGGCGTGACATTTGAGGATGGTGCGGTGATTGACGGAGACGCGGCGGCGACTATTACGGGCGATGTCAATCTCGCGGGCACTGTTGTCGAAGTAGATGACGTTGATGCCGTCACGGACGGCCAGGTGTTCCTGACCGTCAACGGGACGGCGACCGGCAAGTCTTCGCTTTCCGCCGCGCTTTCGGCAGTCACTCAGCACAACGGCAAGAACGGCAAGTGGGGAGTGAAGTCGACGACCGCGGACGGCGTCACGACCTATTCGCTCGTCTGGAAGCCGACGGGGCTTATGGTCATTTTCCATTGATGGTGCATTGTCGTCTGTTGATCGGTGGTATCACGATGCAGCCGCATCGCGCATCAGTAATTGGCGTCGACATGAAACTTATCGCCGCTATATTGGCCTGCGTGGCGATAAGTGTCACAGCGGCAGAAAGTCGCCATCCTTGCGTATACTTTCGCGCAGAGGAGCTTCCATCGCTGCGCGAGAAGGCGCAGAATGTCGCGTGGGCGCGTGATATCGTCAAGCGCTGGCATCGAGACGTAGATTCTGCGGTCGCGCGCCATGCGGACGATCCGAGTTTCGCGCCGAGCCGTCTTCAGATGAACTGGATGGAAGGGCGGCGCTACACAAAGGCGTGGACGCAGGGCAACTTAATTCCTCGTCGCGAAGGGAACGCGAAGTATCCGACAATCCGCGTAGCCTACGCGCGTACGTGGGGGGACTGTCCCTACCGCAGCGTCCCCTGGGAGCAGAATCCGCCGTACACAACGGACGACGGTGTGTTTCTCAATGACAAGCCGACGGAGTTCCCCGGCAACCTGGTGCCGCTTGAGCATTCCGGAATGGCTGCCGAACTGATAAACGAAAAGCTTCTCGACCTCGCCTACAAATCGGCGATTCTCTATGCGCTGGAAAGCGATGCGCGCTATGCGAAGTTCGCCGCCGACATCGTCTGGACTCTCGTGCGCGGCGGTGCGCAACAGGAGGAGATCAATCCCGGTGCTGTCGACAACTGCGGATTCCTTTCGTGGGAGACCTTGGGTGACACTCGCCGCTACTGGACGATTCCGCTCGTCTGGGATATGCTGTACGATTATTTCCATAATACGTATTTCACAAGCAAGGAATTCACGGAGGGCATTCCGGGCGAGATGTGGTGTCCGGGACACCCCGAAGGCGCGGCGTGGGCTTCGCGCCAGTTCGAGATTTTCTTCAAGAAGTTCATCGACAACAAGCTCACGCGCGGAGGAGGGCTTGTCGGCAACTGGAACCTCAACGAACAGCAAAGCGCCATGCTCTATGCGCTTGCGCTCGACGACAACAAGGCGTATGCGGACGGCAAGGGGCGGAAATACTATGTCCGCAAACTCGTAAAAGGTCCGACGACCGAACACCACGGCGCGTATCTTGATGTCCTCCGCGCGAACATAGAGGAGGCGACCGGCATGTGGCCCGAGGCGCCGGGCGGATACGGACAGGGATCGATCGCCCAGCTCGTCAAGTTCGGCTTTCTTTACTGGAAGAACGGGCTCGACGTGCTCGCGCGCGATCCGCTTCTTTTCAAGGCGTCGCGCGCAATGCCGCAGATGATATTCCCCAACGGATACGTCACGAACATTGGCGACTCGTCCTACCACCGCATCTTCACGGATCAGCTTGAGCTGATGGCGGCATACGCGAATGCGAAAGGCGACCGCGAACTGATAGAACGCTGCGCCGGACTCGTCAGCCTCGCCGGCGGCCGCAGCGCGCAGGATGACATCGCGTTCTTCTTCTATCTTCCGGAACTTCCGCAGGTCGCCCCGCCGAAGCTGTCCCGCGTCTCGTACGCGCCGTGCTATCCGGTGATTCTGGAGCGCAATCCGTCCAAAAGCGGCGACGCGGCGGATGCGCTCGCGTTCTCGCTCGCAGGCTTTTCGGAGAAGATGGGCCACAGGCATCCGAACGGACTTTCCATCGAGCTTTACGGTCGCGGCGAAATACTTGCGCCCGATACCGGCGCGGGTGCGAACTACTGGTCCGCCGACACGCACGAATACTATCGCCAGGCAGCGGCGCACAACACGGTCGCGGTAAACGGACGCGGATTCGACGACCGCCGCGAGATGGTCTTCGACATCAAGGCCGCCGAGCCGTCCGTCAAACCTGGACAAGACGTGTTATCCTCTCAGTCTGCTCACCGTCAGTTCGTTGATGTCGAAAGCGTTTACGACACGGGGAGCGTAAAGGCGCGTCAGCGCCGCACGGTTGCAATCGTGAGGAGTGGAACTAAGACGGGATACTATGTTGACATCTTCCGTTCGAAGGTGACGGAGGGGGAGGAGAAGTACCACGACTATATTTTCCATTGTTTGGGGGAATGGGGAACGGGGAATGGGGAATTGGGAATGGGGAAGTTGGATCCGAAGAGCGGGAAGGGATATGGATATTTCAAGACGATTGGAACAATGCGCGGCGATTTTGCCGCGGACTTCGACTACGGCGGTGGAATCGTGATGCGTGCGTTTGTCGTGAACTGCGGAGATGGGCGCGAGGCGTATGCGCTTGAGGGTCCGAAGGTGTTTCGCCACTACGACCGCAAGGTTTCCGAAAGGCCTTGCCCCGCGCTTCTCGTCCGGCAGAATGGAGAGGCGTGGAGGCGTCCGTTCGTCGCAGTTTACGAGCCGTACGGGAAGGGCGTGGATGCGATGATCGAAAGCGTTGCGAGCGAACCGATAAAGGGCGATCCCGAGGGCGTAAGGGTGACGGTGCGCTACAGGAACAATAATCGCATCGATGAAATCATCCATTCGACGAAAACGGGGTTTTCGGTGGTTGCATATCGCAATGGGAGGGTGGTGGACGAATACCGTCCGAAATGATATAATTTCATCAATGAAAGTAATTGTGTCCATTCTATTTGCGATGATCGCGATGGGTGCTGTCGCCGACGGGTCGACGGGGTACAGGCAGAACGCCGGGCATGGTTTTCCACTCGACGGCGTCGTCACCTTTTCGCGTCCGGGGGACAAGTATTTCTTCATGTCCGCGACGGACGGCTCGGGTTCGTGGCGCATAGAGCGCGAGAAAGACGCGTTCGCATACAAGGTGGGGACTGTCGTTTCGGTGACAAACGGAGAGACGCGCGCGACATATACGACGCGGCGCGTCAACCATGCATGGGTCGTCGAGCGCAAGGACGCCGCGGCGGATTTGCCGCGTTCGAAGGACGTGACGATTTCGGATCTTTATTCGCACCCGCTCACTGTTCCCGGTGCGGACGATCTGTGGGGGCGGATGGTGCGTTGTGCAGGCACGGTGCGCGACATAAATCGGCGGCAGACGTTCACGCAGATTCAGCTCGGAGAGGGGAATAGGAGCTTTCAGGCCGCAGTGCGGATCAACATCGACACTCCGCTGCCAGACGACCTCAAGCTCGGCGCGAAGGTTCTGGTCGGGGGCGTCATGCTCTATTCGCCGGTGGACGATCCAGTGCGGCACGTGATGATTGACTTCACGGACGTCAGCGTGATGCCGATGGATATAAACGACGTCGAGATTCTTTCCAAGGCGCCGTTCTGGACGGTCGGGCGCGTTTGGCTTCTCCTTGCGGGGATCGCCGTCGTCCTCGCGCTGGTTTCGATGAAGCTGAAACTCACGCAACGGGAGAAGCAGCTGGAGAAGCTGGAGTTCGAGGCGATCCGCCGCGAGCGCCTGAGGCTCAGCTACGAACTGCACGACGATTTCCAGCAGCTCCTGGGGAGCTGCCAGTTCCGCCTCGAGGCTGCGGCGGAATGGCTCGGACGCGACGACGGAAAGGCGAAGGAGCAGATCGGCAAGGTGCAGCGCTGGCTCGTGTACACGCAGGATCTCCTGCGCAAGCGGCTTTGGGGGATGAACGAAAAGCTGGCGGAGATGGAAGGCCCGTCAGAGGAGGCGAAATGAGCAAGGTAATGGTTGTCGACGACCACCCGATGGTCAGGGAAGGGCTAGAGGCGATGCTCGAGGCCGCAGGGTTCGAAGTTTGCGCCCTTGCGTCCGACGGAACCGAAGCCATCTCGTTCTTCAAGGCGAAGGTTCATCCAGACATTGTCCTCATGGATATTCGCATGCCCGGCGGAACCGGCTTCGACGTGTTCAAGGAGATGAAGGTGTGGTACCCCGACATCAAGGTGCTCTTCCTCGCCGGAATGCCGCTGCGGGAGGAGGCTGCGCGCGCGCGGAAAGAGGGCGCATGTGGATACATTTCCAAGTCCACCAAGCGGCAGGGCCTTGCCACGGCCATAAGGCGCGTTCTGGAGGAGCGGAACGTGTTCATTGAGGATGAGGCGCCTGCGCAAGCGCCGGACTCGCTTCTGACGCAGAGGGAGATGGATGTCCTCAAGTGGCTTGCGCAGGGCAAAAGCCGCGAGGAGGCGTCCATCATCCTCGGCATCGGTCTCGAGACGGTCAAGACGCACGCCAAGTCCATTCTCCAGAAGCTCGAGGTGCAAAACACCGCCGGCGCGATAACCCGTGCCTTCGAACTTGGACTGCTAAGAGCGTAATCCCTTTATGAAAATCATAGCGTCTACAGTATGTGTCTGCGCCGTTGCGCTTTCTGCAGCGTATGGCGCTGAGTGGATCGAGAACGCGCCCGCAGCCAACTGGCAGGAGTCGTCGCTTACCGGAAACGGCACGATCGGCGCGATGGTTGAGGGGCGAATCGAGAACGAGTCGATCCACCTCAGCCACTGCAAACTGTATCTTCCCGAGCCGGGCGACACGCCGCCTGCGCTTGTGAACCATCCGAGGCGCAATCCAGGCGACTACAACAACCGCGACGGATTCATGGCAGCGTGCGACCTGAAAATCTCCATGCGCCATGGAGGGACTTCGGGGTATTCGCGGCGCACAGACTTCGACACGGGCGAGTGCATCGTAAGTGCGAAGGACCGCAAAGGACGCCGGTACGAACGTCGCGTCGCCGCGTTGCGCGGAGCGAATGTAATAGCGGTCAAGACGACGGACGAGTCTAAGAGCGACGTTCTGTTCGCGCTTGCTGGAATCGAGCCTTCGGGACGCGCCGATATCGCCGCGTTCTCGAAGGGCATCCGCCGCATCGTATCCGAGCCGGCCTACTATCGCTGCGAGTTCAGGAACGAGAATCCGTGGAATAAGCTCGCAGGGTACGAAGTCTTGTTAACGCAGAGGCGCAGAGACGCAGAGTGCGCAGAGGCTTTTGTCGCGATAGAGCCGCTTTTGAAGGGTCAGGAGTCCAACCGCGCGTTGATGGAGGCGCGGCTTGCTGCGGCTGCGGAGAAGGGATACGATGCGCTCCTCGCCGAAAGCGCAGCAACGCAGAAAGAGCTGATGGAGCGTGTTTCGTTCGAGCTGGAAGGTCCGGCGAACGCGGCGGAGATCGTTCGCAACTTCAATTCCGGGCGGTACAACATCATCTCGTCTGTAGGAGGAGACCACGTGCCGAACCTTCAGGGTCTGTGGGCCGGAACGTGGAGCGCACCGTGGTTCGCGAGCTTCACGGTGAATGGAAACCTCCCGTGCGCTATATCCTTCTTCTGCCGCGGTCGGACGCCCGAGTTCAACGAGAGTCTTCTGCGGTGGATCGAGGTGAGGCTGCCCGAAATGCGCGACGCGGCAAAGCGCCATTTCGGCGCGCGCGGATTCCGCGCCGCCGCGCAGACAACCGTCGCAGGCGTTGAGACGGACTCCAACGCGAAATATCCGCACGTCTACTGGCACGGCGGCGCGGCGTGGCTCCTGTCGCGTCTCTATGACGGATACCGCCACACACTCGACGTCGAGTGGCTGAAGCGCATATATCCGCTGATGAAGGAGGTCGCAGAGTACTATGAAGACGTAATTGTCGAAATGCCAGACGGCACGCTTGGCTTCAATCCGTCGTATTCGCCTGAGAACTGGCCGACGGGGAAGCGTCCGACAGCCGTGAATGCAACAATGGACATCGCCATTGCCAAGCAGTTCCTTGGCGAGGTCGTTCATGCGGCGAAGACGCTTGGCGTCGATGCGGAAGATCGCGGCAAATGGTCCGCGATGCGCGACAGGCTCACGCCGTATCAGGTAAGCGAGAACGGATTCTTCGCCGAATGGCTTGCTCCCGGCCAGCCGGACAACAACGAGCATCGCCACGCCTCGCACCTCTACGCCCTCTACGACGACGCCCCGGCGGAGATCCTGACGAACGCCGCGCTTGTGGCGGCGGTGGGGAAGACAATCGACGCTCGCATGGACTTCAACGAGAACCGCTCGCGCACGATGGCGTTCGGATACGTTCAGAACGGACTCGCCGCGTGCAAGATCGGCGACGCCGCGCGCGCGTCGCGGTGTCTCAAGCTCCTGACCGAAAAGAACTGGCTGAAGGGCGGCGGCTCGTGCCATGACTGGAAGAACTGCTTTAACACCGACATCTCCGGCGGGTACCCGTACCTCATCTCCGAAATGCTCGTGCATTCCGAGGAGGGTGTTGTCCGCTTTCTTCCGGCAAAGCCGAAAGAGTGGAAGTCGGGATCGATAAAGGGACTGCTCCTGCGTGGCGGAATTGTCCTTGAGAGTCTTGAATGGCAGGATGATGACTTCTCTGCGATACTTAGGTTTCCGGACGGAACCTTGAAGCGCGTCAACGGTAAGGCTGGTACCCTACCCAAACAGGTATTTTCATCGGTAGCGGGGTTTGATAGAATGTCGGCATGAAAACTATCAATCCAATCGTATGCGCTGCCGCGATAGCCGTAGTGGGCCTTCTTTCAATGCTTTCGCGGACGAGTTCCGCGCGCCGAGGCTCGGCGTCGTGTGCGAGACGCCGGCGCAGGCGAGGCCGGGCGTCGCCAAGAGCCGCGCATGGGAGCAGTCGCTTTTGACGGGCAACGGCGCGATGGGCGCGATGGTTCCGGGCGAGCTTGCGCACGAGGAGATTTTTCTCTCGCACGCGCGGCTGTTTCTCCCACGTGTCATGAAAGGGAGGTATTTCGAGCTCGGCAAGTACCGTGACAGGGCGCGCGAGCTGGCGCTTGCCGGACGCGAAAAGGAAATCTGGAGCGAAGTCATCCAGAAGGCGTCGGACGAAAGCGGCTATTCTTTCACGCGCGATCCTTTCATGGGGGCGGTCAGCCTTGTCGTAGACACGCCGGAACTGCCGAAGTGGAGCGATGCGCAGGGCTATCGTCGCATGACGGACTTCGAGCGCGGCGAATGCACCGTCCGGACCGACGATTACGAGCGCAGGATATTCGCCTCGCGCACGGACGGCGTGATCGCGATGCGCGTCAAGGACGCGAAGAAGCGTCCGTTCACCGTCAAACTCGAGACGATCTCCAATGGACGCCCCAGCGGCGACGCAGCGATACAGCGCATCCGCGAGAAGGACGGCTACATGTACTACCGCGTCGACTTCCGCAAGGAGAACGGGAAGAATCAGTTCCATGGCTACGAGGCCGTGGGTCTCCGCAAGGGCGACGAGGTGTTTGTGAAAATCTATCCGCTGCCGTTTGGCACCGACTCCATGTTCGAGACGGCGAAGAGAGAGCTTTCTGCTGCCGCGAATGCGGGCTATGCGCGGCTTCTCGAGCGTCACGCGCCGGTGATGAAGGAGCTGATGGGACGTGTCACGCTCGACCTCCCAGACCGCGATCTGGTGCGCAAGTTCCACGCTGGACGATACAACATCATTTCGTCGACAGGCCCGGACGGCGTTCTGCCGAACCTGCAGGGACTCTGGTCCGGCAGCTGGTCCGCTCCGTACAACGGAGGCTACACCGTCGACGGCAACATGCCGTGCGCGATGAGCTTCTGGACGCGCGGCAACACGCCGGAGTTCAACGAATCGCTCTACGAGTGGATCATGCGCTATTATGAGGACTTCAAGGAGGCTGCGAAGAAGGGCTACAACGCGCGGGGAATCCACATTCCGGGACAGGTCACAACGACCGGGCTCGAGACGGCGTACTACCGCAACGTCGAGCTGATGTGGTGGCACGGCGGCGCGGGGTGGATGACGGGCTATCTCTGGCGCTGGTACGAGGCGACTCAGGACATCGAAGTCTTGAAGAAGGTTTATCCGCTTTTGAAGGATGCGGCGGACTACATCTGCGACTGCATGGAGGAGATGCCGGACGGCACGCTCGGCTTTGCGCCGGGGTATTCGCCGGAGAATGCGCCGCATGGAGACTTCCGCTCGCAGGGCGATGTCATGAATCCCGATCTCCCGAAGGGCGGATACTCGACCAAGAACAATCCGACGATGGACATCTCCGTCGCCAAGCAGTCCATTGACTATGCGACAAAGGCGGCGAAGATTCTGGGGCGCGACGAGGCGAGCGTCCGCGAATGGGCGCAGAAGCGCGCGCGCCTGCCGAAGTACACGGTTTCGAAGGACGGTTTCTGGGCGGAGTGGCTTATTCCCGGCACGCCGGACAACAACTCCCACCGGCACGTCTCTCACGTCTACGCGCTCTACGACGAGGCGCCGGCGGAGATTCTCACGAACGCGGCGTTCGTTGCGGCGATAAAGAAGACGCTCGACGCGCGTATGACGTTCCACGAGCGGGAGAACCACATGGCGTTCGGCGTGACGCAGATCGGCTACGCGGCGGCGAAGGTCGGAGATGCGGCGGTGATGGAGCGCGCGATCAAGCTTCTGCAGGAGACGTACTTCACCGACGCGCTCGGCACGTTGCACGATCCGGGCTGGCTCTTCAACATCGACATTTCGGGCGGCTTCCCCGGAATCATCGCCGATGCGCTCATCACAAAGGGCCCTGACGGAGGTTTCAAGGTGCTCAACGCCAAGCCCGCGTCATGGAAGAAGGGTAGCATATCGGGATTGCTCCTGCCAGGCGGAATCAAGGTCAAGAAGCTTTCCTGGCAGGGCGACAGCTATGAACTCGAGCTTCTCCACCCAAACGGCCGCATAACCGTCCAGCGGAAATGACAAATGAAGAAAGTCTTATCTGCCGTAGTTGCTGTTGCACTGTTCGCTGCGGGAGGTGGGGCGTCGTGCTGCGCTGAATGTGCCGCAGAGATTCCCGCAGCCCCGCTTCTGCCCGGCGGGAACCCCGATCCGACGGTTTGTCGCGTAGGTGACGAATATTATATTGCCACATCCAGCTTTTCGCTTTCGCCGGGGCTGCCCGTCTATCGCTCGACGGACATGGTGAATTGGGAGATCGTTTCCCACGCCTGGCGAGAATCGTGGCCGTGCAAAACGCCGGACGACGGCATCTGGGCGCCGACGCTGCGCCATCATGATGGCGTTTTCTATCTGACCGTCACGTGGCACGACGGATTCAAAAAGGCCGAGAACTACCTGTTGACCGCAAGGAATCCGGCAGGCCCTTGGTCGAAGCCCATGAAGATCGACGCGAAATCGGACATAGACGGTTCGCTCTTCTTCGACGGCGAAGATGCGTGGTATCTCTCGAACCAGCAGCCGTCAAAGCAGAAGTGGCGCGGACACTGCCAGATATGGATGCAGCGCATAGACCTCGAAACCGGGCGTCTGTTCGGAGACAGGCACGTCCTTACCGACGGATTCGGCGAAGGTGCCGCTTTCGCGGAAGGTCCCCACATTTACAAAATCGGCGGAAAGTATCTGCTCTTGCATGCGCAGGGAGGAACTGCGTGGGGACACACAGAAATCGCCCTTGTCTCCGATTGCGTGACAGGGCCGTACACTCATGTCGCGGGGAATCCGGTCCTCACTGCTAAAGACCGGGGACGCAATTCGCCGCTCCAGGCATTCGGGCACGCCGATCTCGTGCAGATGCCGGACGGCGAATGGCGCGCCGTGTTTCTCGGGATGCGTATGACGGATGAAGGAAAGAAGTGTCCGCTTGGGCGCGAGACGTTCTCCTGCCTCGTCGACCTTGACGGCGACGGGCTGCCGACGCGCTTCAGACGCGACGAGCTGATTGCCGGCGACTGGAATGACCCCGCCGCCACGCGCTATTCGCTTCTCGACCGCCCTGGCGATCCCGTGCGCTACGTCAAAGTTCGCAACATCGCCGCCCGCGTCGATTATCCCGACAAACCCTTCCGCTTCTGCGCCGCACTCGCGGCGGTTGCGCCGCGCCGGGCAACCTCCTCCGTGTCGCAGACGAGCAGAAGTCCGCCGGCATGCGCGAAACGCTTTCGCTTGATGGCGAATGGTCATTCGAAGTGACTGGTGGACGGCGCGCGGGCGAGAAGACTACGATCACGGTTCCGTCGTGCTGGGAGACGCA
>DFGM01000068.1 GCA_002371755.1 Verrucomicrobia bacterium UBA3750
AGTTCCTTGAAGCGCGGCATGATTGCGCGGGATGCGGTCATCGCCTCGCCCTTCTCGGAGAGGAGTGATGAAACCATGATCGCGCCCACAAGCGCGCCACACGTTCCCTCCATCGTTCCCATGCCCGAACCGAAGCCGGAGCCGAGCCGCAGCAGTTCCTCTTCGCTCCTGCCGAGTTCAGAAGCAAAAGCGACAAGCACCGCCTGACAGCAGTTCATCTCTTTCTTTCGCCGTGCGGCGTAGTCCATGCGTTCATTGATTGTCATAGCGAATACTCCTCTCCGTCATCCGGCATCAGGACGCGCCCGGAAAGGCCGCGCCGTTCAAGCGCGGCGCGAAGCGTCGCATTGCGTATTTGTTTTACTTTCATTCTGGATCCTCTACAAGTTCAAAACGCTTCATCGTCTTTCCGTCGCGTTCGACGGTCTCGAAGAACATCTTTGCCGGGCGCACACTACTAAATCGCAGCTGCAAGAAGGTATTTTACCATTTTTTCTTTTCCCCGAGAAGTAGGAGAGTTGCCGCTTTCATGGTTTACGCATTTGAAAAAGATGCCGCACTCCACCCGTAGCGTCTTTTTCAAATGCGTAAACCATGAACCGCTATGGCGATGCACTAGTCAAGCGGGGAACGATATGGTATAATATTTGTGCACAATTGCTGAAGAGTTGAATGTTTAGGCGATTTGGGCTGTCTTAAGCGCAGCAAAAACATCTCTTCAAGTGAAATGAAGTCTGGCAACAACCACAACTACTTTGAAAGGAGGCTCGAGAAATGACAGAAAAGGACAAGATGCTCGCCGGCATGATATACGATGCCAACTATGACGACGACCTCAACCGCGAGAGGATGAACGCAAAGACGCTCTGCCATGAGTTCAACGGCATTCCCCCTGCGGAGACGGACCGCCAGCGCAAAACACTGATGAAACTCCTCGGAAAGACGAGCGGCGGGAACTTCACTATTCTGCCGTCCTTCTGGTGCGACTACGGATACAACATCGAAATCGGCGCAAACTTCTTCGCCAACCACAACACGGTAATCCTCGATGCCGCACGGGTGAAGTTCGGCGACAATGTGTTTATCGCGCCCAACTGCGGCTTCTACACGGCAGGCCACCCGATGGACGTCGAGCGGCGCAACAAGGGGCTGGAATACGCCTACCCGATAACTGTCGGCGACAATGTGTGGATCGGCGGCAACGTTACGGTCTGTCCGGGCGTGACAATCGGCAGCAATTGTGTAATCGGCGCAGGTGCAGTCGTCACCCGTGACATCCCAGACAACTCGCTCGCGGTCGGAGTCCCCGCGAAGGTGGTAAGGAAGATTGGGAACACCCCGCAGGAAAGCCGGGAGGAGATTTCATGACAGTCGCAAACGGGAGTACGACCTGACGCAATGGCCTATGAAAGCCAATCGGAAAGGAAAAATCACATGAGCGAACTTCCAACAAGCAAGTCGGATGCCGGTCTCATTTGTCGCCAGGCGGAACGGATAGTCTTTTTGGACTGGATGCGGGTCGCCGCCTGCTTCATGGTGATGGCCATACACTCCGCCGAGCCATACTACCTCGGCGGCGCCGCGCCGGATGTCACGCACATCGCAAGCAAATGGGATATGCTGTGGATTACGGTGACGGAGTGCATCTGCCGATGCTGCGTGCCGCTCTTCGCGATGGCATCTTCCTATCTGCTCTTTCCGCTGACAAAGCCGACGGGCGTGTTTTTCCGCCGGAGGCTCGCGCGCATCGCAGTCCCCTTCTCCGTCTGGGCGGCGGCATATGTCGCGGCGTTTGGCGGTGAAGGCTCGTGGGGAAGGCTGCTCTTCAATTTTCCGGACGAAGGCGGGCATCTATGGTTCGTCCCGATGCTGGCAGGGCTCTACCTGCTGATGCCTCTTCTTTCGCCCTGGGCGGAGAAAGTCGGGGCGCGCGAACTGAAAGGATGGATTGCCCTCTGGCTTTCCACCACGCTGTTCCCGTTTTTGCGTCAGGTCTGGGGATTCTTCTTTGGCGAACCACCCTTCGGCTCGATACCGTACTTGTTCGGCGAGTGCCCGTGGAACCATTTCGGAGCCTTCCATTACGTGAGCGGTTTCATCGGATACATGCTGCTGGGGCTTTGGTTCCGGCGATTTGCTCCGCAGCGCGGCTGGGGCGATACGCTGAAGGTCGCTACGATATTATGGCTCTGCGGCGCGGCAATCATGGGCGTGCCGTTCTTCCGCTTCCCCGGCGCATATCCGTTCAACGCGCCTTACGGGGACGCCGTTGTGATGGAAACGAGCATCGAATACTGCTCGTTTGGCGTCGCCCTCACGACATTGGCGGCATTCATGATCTTCAGAAAACTGGACTTTGGCGGATGGCTTTACCAAAAAATCGTCCGTCCGGTTTCAGAAGCGTCTTACGGCATGTACCTCATGCACATGTTCATCCTGACCCCTGCGTCGTTGGCACTGTGCCCGCTGCTTCCCACTCCGCTTGCGATATTCGCCACGGCTGCGGCGACATTCGCCTGCTCGGCTGTCGCGGCGATTCTGCTGCGCCGCATTCCGCTTGTCGGCAAGTGGATCTGCGGGTAAAGTCAGAAAGGCGGAATCGCCGAAGGCTTCTTGCGATATTCGCAGGATTTCAGAGGACGCGGTTCAGCCACTCGACGACTGCGTCTTCGCTGGAGTGTGCGGTAACGCCCATGCCGAGGCGACGCTCGATCTGGTTCGAGCCGCGGATTGTCAACCCATCCAGGACCTTTGCATTGGGGCATGCCTTGCGCACGTCGTCGAAGAACTTCCCGGCCCCGCCGCCGCCGTGGGTGCAGAAAGGCGCTACTATCTTCCCCTCGAGCGCAGTTGAGTCGAAGAACGTATAGAGCGGCTGCGCGTAGGTGCCGTACCAGATTGGCGAGCCGAGAAACACGATGTCGTATCCGTCAAGCGAAGGCACGGGCTTGATCGGCGGATGCGTCCCCGCGTCGTGATGCTTCTTCACGGCGCGTAGCGTCTCTCCGTACGGCTCGGGATATGACTCCACCATTTCGACCGGCACGAGGTCTCCGCCGACATGCTTCTGTATCCACTTTGCGACGAGCGCGGTGTTCTGCACCTGAGACTGCGAGTAGTACACAATTGCAATGCGCCCGGATGGCTTTGCCGTCAGCGCGACTGTCGCCTCGGTCGAGTGCTTGCCGGAGAGACGGCATCCGGCGATGGCGCACAGCGCGACCAAAGCAAGGATCGCGAGGAGTATTAGCGTCGTTTTCATGGTATTTCTCCTTGTTGATTCAAATAAACGATGATGCATGCCGCTTCCGGCAATTGCAGAAGCGGCGTAATTATACTACAATGCCCGCCCAAAAGCAAGTGGGCACAATAAAGCATCATACTATCCTTTTGGAAAGCGCGCCCGCGCTTCCGCCTACAGGCAGCGCCTCTTAACTTTCCTGCGCCGCATTCTTCTTTCCGGTATCATCCGATTTGCCGTCGGCCATTTTGCCGAAGACAAACATGAGCACTACCATTGCGACTGAAACGCCAACTACAATAACTATCTTTACGGCCATTATTCTTCTTCCTTTCTCTTGCCGGTTCTTCCGCGGCGGAAACACTCGCGGAACATGCTGAGCAATGCCCAGCTGGTGACGCACTCTCTCTTTGTGCCATCGGTTGCCTCAACAATGGCGGTTTTTCTCTCTGCCGATTGCGTCGTGCGCCCGGCAATGCCGACAGCAAGCAGGGCTGCAACCACTGACAGCGTGGCGATCGCAGACACTTTCAGCCGGAACATCCGCCGTGAGCGGCGGACGGAGAGACAAAGTCTAGCGGAAAACTCTTTTGGCAAGGATTTTCCCGCCACATAATCTCTGGCCCATTCGGTCAGAGCGCGGTCGATGTTCTCTTCTGTCATAACTCCTCCTTTTTATGTCTGGGCAATAACATGGCAAGTGCTTCGCGCGCGTTGTGCAGACGCGATTTGACTGTTCCGGCAGGGATATCCAGCATAGCGGAAATTTCCTCGACGGTCTTATCGGCGAAATAGCGCAGCACGACCACCTCTCGGAGCGGTGGCGATAGTGCACGAACGGCTTTCGCGACCTCATCGTCGGCATTCGTTGTTTCCATCGTTGTTTCAGCGACCCGCTCCGGCAGATCTTCCGCCGCACCCATGGGCACCTCATCGACGCGGCGGCGGCGATGGTTCATGCGGTGGAAGTTGAGCATGATTGCGTACAGCCATGTGAAGAAGTTCCGTTTTGGCTCAAAGAGCCGTATCTTCTTTACCGCCTGGTCAAACGTGCGAAAAACCAACTCCTCGGCGTCTTGGGCGTTGGCGCAAAGCAAGAATGCGGCCGCATAAAGGCGGTTGCCGTATTCGGCGACCAACCTTTCCGCGCCGTATTCCTTGTCTTTCCGTATCTCTTGCCAGACTTCCATCATCATTGGAGCCGTCGTTTTGTCACGTCACAACGGCGTCCTATAAAGTAATATGCGCATCACCGGACAAAAGGTTCACTGAATTTGGAGGAAAATAGGATGTCCGGCCGCGCGGATCTCGCCGCGCAACCGGACATCCTATTACTTTGACGAATATATTCCTACGCAATAGACAAGCCAAGTTTGCGGGCCTGGTCGATTTCCGGCTTGCCGTTGATATCGCCGATGCGGAGATTGCCGCCGGCGATGATGCATCCGAGGCTTTCCCATCCGAGAAAACCGTTCAGCGCGTTGTAATAGTCCACCACAGGCTTGTCGTTTGCCGCGCCAGAGCCTTCCGCTGCCATAAGCAGCACCGTCTTCTTGTGCGGCGTCGCCCAGTTCGGATCGGATTCAGTTACGGCGAAGAGACGGTCAAGGGCGCATTTCAGCTGTCCCGTGACGCCCCAGTAGTACATGGGCGATGCGAACACCACTACGTCCGCCTTGCGGTACGCAGCGTATATCTTGTCCATGTCATCCTTCTGGGCGCATGGGGATTCAGGGTTCTTGCCGCCGCAGAGACACCCCTTGCATCCGTGGATGTTCATGCGGTCGAGGTCGAAACGCACGACATAGTTGCCAGACGCTTCCGCGCCTTCGGTGAATGCGGCTACGAGCGCCGCCGTGTTGCCTTTCGGACGCGGCCCGCCGTTCAGAACGAGAATTTGCTTCATGGTCTTTTCCTTTGTTGTTTTATATCATTGATAAGTTTCTGTCGACAAAATCCGAGGGTTAGAGTTTTGCGGCGCCAAGCCGGGCGTCGTTATCGGGCGAAAGCCCAGAATTCGGCAAGTCGAGCACTTTTGTCAGCGCAGTCTTGCCCATCTGCATCGCACCGGTCAAATAAACTCCGCGACGAGCCGCCAATGCCGCCACAAGATTATCTTCTATCCATCTTTTGATCATTTTCCATCTCTTTCACGCTCACGGCGGATAACATAGCAAAACTTCGGCGAAAAGTAAAGTGGGATGGCTGCGAAATTGCATTTTCCACACAACGGCAAGCGCCGCCTGTTTGTTAAGTGAAGCAATATTGCGAACCCCTTCCTTGCGCAGCGTCATGTTGGTGCAGACAGAGGATTCGCAGCGGCTTGACGTCAAGCACCATTTCTCGATTTGTAGCCTCGCAGTCGCATGTCGCGGCTTGTATCGCATGCCGTGCGAACCATGCATTTCCATCGTTGAAAGTCTTTCTCCAGCCGTCGGCGCTCAATTGCTGGAGGATGGCCGGATCCCCGTAGAGTTGCGCTCTGGGTTGCTTCTTTGCCACTATTGCTTCGGAAAGCAGAAGCCAGGCAAGGACGATTACGGCCAAGCCAAGCACCACTATTGCCATCCACCGCTTCAATCCGATGGGGTCGCGTCCCAACACCTTGAATGGCTTGATTCCTCGCTTCTTCAATTGCGCGTATACATCATTCCTGTCCTTGGCGGTCATCCAACCGTCAAAGTTTTCATTCTTCGCACTCTGATAGAAGTAGTGGTAGCGCATGAATCATTTCAATATGCTGTTAAGTCAGGTTCCGCTCGAATCTCGTCACCATAGCCGAGCATGGTCGATTAGCCTTGTACCTTCATCGCAGACGATGTTGCACTGCGTCTCCTGCGCGAGAAGCACAGCGACAGCTTCGCAATCGGACATCGCCAGTTTGTCTTGACGGCTGACGATAGATACTTTACCGGTGAATGTCCCTGGCTTCAAGACCTCGCCGCCAGCCTTGGCGATACGCTCTTCGTAGGAGAGTTTCTCGGGCTTCGCTTCTTGCCGCGCCTTGCACTCATGTTCCGTTCTTTACCACTTATCCTATGCTAACCCGATGATTTTTGGTAAAATACGCCCGCCGTCATGCGAACTGCAAGGCGGAGTCTGAACAAGTGCATTTTGCTTTTTTGACGGAATCTATACCGCGAACGAAGATGGTTCGGTAGCCATCCAATTGGCAGTTGTCGCCATTCGCCGTTCTCCGCCCCCATTAAGAAAGGAGCCGGAAAATGGCTAGAGAAAAAGGAACGGGCAACCTCCAGAAGGAGAAGTCGGGGCGCTGGACGCTCCGCGTGGGCATAAACGGAAAGCGGCTCAGCCGTTCGACAAGGACGACTGACCGCGACAAGGCGGAGAAGTTCCTCGAACGCTTCCTCGCCCCGCTTGGCCTGGGTTCACAGAGAATTCCCCTGGCAGAGGCTTGGAACCACTACGAGATGTCTCCGAACCGCCGGGACATCGCCAAGGCGACGCTCGACACAAAGCGAGCCGTGTGGATGAACTTCGCCAGATGGATGGAGAAGTTCCACCTCGAAATCGGCCACCTTGCGGAAGTGACGCAGGAAGCCGTGTCGGAGTATCTCATGCAGTTCAAGTGCCACCACGCTGCCACGACCTACAACAACCACGTGTGCGCACTCAGAGAGGTGTTCCGCCTGCTTGCGGACAAGGCGGGAATCACGAGCGACCCCTGGGCGAACGTCAAGCTTCGCGCTGATGATTCGGTCTCTCGCCGGGAACTGACGCTCGATGAAGTAAACCGGCTCTACGAGGCCGCTTCGAAGGAGGGTGCGCACTGGCGGCTACTGTTTGCCACGGGCATCTACACAGGGCTTCGCCTCGGCGACTGCTGCCGCCTCTCCTGGGAGTGCGTGAACCTCGAACGGAATGTCATCCAGGTCATTCCTGAGAAGACGAAGAAGCACGCGCACGGCAAGCCTGTGACCATCCCAATTCATCCATCGTTGATGGCTGAATTGGTAGGTATGAGGGATGAGACAAGAGGGATGAGAGAAGAGAACGGCTCGGGAGGGGAGTGCTCCTGCGCGACCGAATCTTCCTCATCCCCCATCCATCATCCCTCATCCCTCACAGGATTCGTGAATCCAGTGATTGCCGAACTCTACAACAACCGCAACTGGGAACTGGACGAGGTGCTGCGGCGCATCTTCACAGCCGCCAACGTCACCATGAGCGTCAAGATGGAGGGACGCAGCCGCAAGTCCGTCATCGCATCCTTCCACTCTTTCAGACACACATTCGTCTCCCTTTCGGCAAATGCCGGAGTGCCGCTCCCAGTGGTTCAGAGCATCGTCGGCCATTGCTCTACCGCCATGACGCGCCACTACTACCACGAGAGTGAGGACGCCCTCCGGCAGGCCGTGGCCGCCATCCCCGCCCTTGGCACAAGGGCGTCCACAAAGCCTCCTGTCGGGCTTACTACGCCCATCCCTCATCCCTCATCCCCCATCCCTACACCTCGCCGTGAGAGTGTCCCCGTGCGTCTCAGGCGGCTCGCCCGCCTCCTCTCGCAAGGCCTGATTTCCGAGGACGAACACGCCGCCCAACGCGCCAGGATCCTTGCCGAAATCTAGCCGATTCCACGGCACTTATCTGCACCGCCTCTGCGCCATCCGTGTCATGGCATAGCGGCGGAGTGGCAGCGCCGTTGCATCCCTCCGTTGTCGGCTATCAGAGCAATACGGCCAACGCTACACGTAATACGATGATGGCACCGACATTCCTCTCTGTCAATTCAGAAACAGGCTGCAAACTTTCCGATCTTACAGTCACGGGTTATGATGCCCCTGAATGGATTGAAGAGGACGAATACTATGAAGGTGGATGCGGCGCTGGCGACTTCGTTCTCCAGTTCCTCAACGCCAACGGCTCTGTTGCTTCAAGATACTATTGGATAGACGATGGCGACACTGCTGCTGGATGGTATAGCACAATTGCTGCTGCTCCCATCTCGGGTGGCGCAGCCTCCGTCAACATTCCCGCTGGGACTGCTGCGTGGGTCATTGGAACAGGCAAGACACTAACGTCGGCTGGTCAGGTTGGAACAAGCGACATTGCGTTCACCATGAATGCTACGCGCAATACTGCCGCTGGCAATGCAACGCCGGTTGATCTGACCTTGGCCAAGTTGACTGTGTCTGGCTACGATGCCCCTGAATGGATTGAGGAGGACGAATACTATGAAGGTGGATGCGGTGCTGGCGACTTCGTTCTCCAGTTCCTCAATGCTAATGGTTCTGTTGCAGAAAGGTACTATTGGATTGACGATGGCGATACTGCCGCTGGATGGTATAGCACAATTGCTGCAGCCCCCATTTCTGGAGGTGCCGCGACTGTCAATATCCCCGCTGGCAAGGGTGCTTGGATTATTGGTACGGGCAAGACGCTGAACATTCCTGCTCCGGAACTCTAAACAATTTTGTGCGGTGCATGGTGTGCTGTGCAGAAAACAAAGGAAAACAAAAGAAATGAAAAAACTACTAACAGTGGCGCTGATTGCTTTCACAGCAGTCAATCTAAACGCTGCAACGGTCATCTGGGCTGCGACCAAAGGTGCGCTCTATGACGGTGCTGAAACGCCCGCCAAGATTACATCTGGTAGTGCATACCTGATGTTTGTAACAGCAAGCTATACGCAGAATGACCTTCTTGCGGCATTCGTTGCTGCCGAAGGCAAGGCGGACACTACACTTGCGGCAATGACCGCATCTGGCGCAATGGCAACTGGTGCTGGTTCAATAGGTGCTTCCACCTCCCGCCCTTCGGGAACGAGCACCTATGACCTGTCCACTGACGGAACTGCATACTTCGTGGTGT
>DFGM01000175.1 GCA_002371755.1 Verrucomicrobia bacterium UBA3750
TGCGCGCCGCGCCGAAGAAGCGTTTCGGCCTGTGAAGGGCGAGCGCGTCCACGCCGCCCGTCAAGATTTTGCCGGAGTGCGGCTGCACAGTGTTGTAGGCGCGCGCAAGGCGCGTAATCGAATCGAGCAGTATCACCACGTCCTTGCCGTTCTCCACCTGGCGCTTTGACATTTCAATCACCATCTCCGCCACGTTCACATGGTGCTGCGGCTCTTCGTCGAATGTGGAAGAGAGCACCATCGCCTTGGTGTTGCGCTGCATGTCCGTCACTTCCTCGGGGCGTTCGTCGACGAGGAGAATGATGAGGATTGCTTCGGGATGGTTCTTGGTGATGGCGTTCGCTATCTTCTGGAGAAGCACCGTCTTGCCGACGCGGGGCGGCGCCACAATGAGTCCGCGCTGCCCGAAACCGATTGGCGTGAAGAGGTCTATGACGCGTGTCGAGAACTCCTCCGGCACCGTCTCTAGAATGATTCGCCGTGTGGGGAAAGTGGGCGTGAGGTTTTCGAAGTGGACGACGCGTGCGGCGACGCTCGGCTCCTTGCCGTTTACCGTATTCACGTTGCCGAGACAGAAGAATCTGTCGCGGTCGCGCGGATCGCGGATAGGCCCTTCAATCACGTCGCCCGTCCTGAGCGCGTGCCTGCGGATCTGCTGCTGCGTCACGAACACATCCTCGGGGCAGGCGAGAAAATTGTTCCTGGCCGAGCGGAGGAAGCCGTGGCCTTCGCGCATGATTTCAAGGCATCCGGAAGCGAGCACCGCCCCGCCCTTCGAAAGATACGTCCTTATCGCCGCGAAGATAAGCTCGTGCTGGCGGTATGCGCCCAGCTCCTCCGGGTCGGCGCCAGGCATCATCTTCTCGACGATTTGCGGGGCCGGCCACGTCTGGATATCCGAAAGGCGGTATTCGCTCAGGCTCTCGTCGCGATGCTGGTTCGCAGGCGGCTCGGCCGCCTGGCTCTTCTGCTCGGTTGGCAACGGGGCGTTGAGAAGAGGATTCACCGACTCCGTCCCGTTCGCTCCGCGGATCGGCGAGTTGTTCTGCTTTGGCTGCTGCTGACGGTGCTGCTGGCGCTGGTTGTTCTTGCGGAACTGATGCTTCGCCCCGCCCTGCTGCTTCTGCTGCTGCGATCCCTGCTGCTGCTTCTGCGCCTGAGGCTGCGCCTCCTCGCCGGATGCGCCGGCAGCCGGGGCAGCACTCTGCGCAAATACGTCAAACACCTCTTCCATGTTCGTTTTCTTTCCCGCGAAGATAAACGGCAAACCGTTCTACCTCGCGCTTGAGTTCTTCTGTCGATCCGTCGTTCCGGATCACGTAGTGGGATTTCCTGGCTTTCTCGCCAGATGGTAGCTGCGCCGCAAGCCGCCTCTTCGCGTCTTCCCGGCTGTAGCCGCGTTTTTCCGTCATTCTCGCGATTTGGGTTTCCTCTTCCGAGATGACGGTGCATATTATATCATATTTCGCGTCCCAATGCACCTCGAAAAGCAAGGGAATTATCTCCACCCGCAAGCCTTCGCCTTGACGCGCCCATTCATCCAGCCGCTTTTCGACGAGCGGGTGTATCTTGGCCTCCAGTTCTGCGCGTGCCGCAGGATCGGCAAAGACTTTTTTCGCGAGCCTGCGCCGCTCCTCTTCGGGAATAATCCCATGGACAACGTCATCGGCATCGAGAGTCTCGATGCCGATGTCGTTCAGGAACTTCGCCACAAGCGATTTCCCGCAGGCGATAGAGCCCGTAAGGGCTATGCGCATGTCTTATTCTCCGTCCGCGTCGACAGGCGTCGCTTCATCCGTCTTTTCGTCGGATTCGCCCATGGCGACCTCGCGGCCGCGCACGTCCACAAGCCTGGTGGTCACGAATATGAGGAGGTTGCGCTTAGACGTCATTTCCGAATGGCTGCGGAAGAGGCGCCCGATGAGAGGCAAGTCGCCGAGGAACGGAATCTTGTCATCCATCGCCTTGCGCTGTTCGGTGATAAGACCGCCCATTACGATGGTGGCGCCAGGGAACACCGAGACCGAAGAATCGATGGAGCGCACGTGGAAGAACGGCTGTTCCATCGGGGCGTCGTAATAGGTGATGTTCTCGGAACTGCTCTGCGTGAGGCTGGCAAGTGCGCTATCCGCCGCGTTCACCGTGCTTTCCGCGAACGCCGCCTTCACGGTGTCGCTAAGCCCGGTGCCAAGGGAAGTGAGCACTTCGGAAAGACCCGTCAGAATATCGCCGATACCTTCGAAGGACTGGAGGGACGAGTTGCCCGTGAAAGGAATCCTCATACCGTAGTTCTTCCAGGTCGGCTCGTCCACGACCTGCGTATTGAGCTTGAGGTCGATGAGGTTGCCGTCGTCCGTAAGGGTCGGCGTGACGTCGAGTATGACGCCCACCTCGCGCATGGTGAAGCTCTGAGGCTCGACCACTGCGAGAATCGCGGATTGCGAACCGCCGCTGTTGGAGCCGCTGGAGGACGAAGAAGACTGGAGCTGCACATCGTAATCCGTAGGATAGATGTATTCCGTGACCACTTTGATTACGGCTTCTTCGCCCGGCTTCGTGAGCACCTTCGGGGCGGATAGTAGATCCGTGTCGCTGCGCTGCGAGAGCATGTGCAGGATCATAGAGAGGTCGGCCGAGCCAAGGAACGCGTTCACACGCATGAATGCGTCGGGGTTGCTGTTGGACTCGCCCGAGATGTGGTTGGAGTCGGTGGAAAGATAACGCATGTTGGTGGAGTATGCCGAATCTTTGCCGCCGATGGCGTTAACACCCATATTGCCGCTTCTGCCGCCGCCGGAGTTGCGGATCCACGAGGCTCCCGAGGTGTTGTCCTTGAATGTCTTCGAGCTTTCGGAAGAGACGGTTGTAGTCCTCTCGAGGGTCGAAACGCTGCCGCTTCCGGGATGGATTACGCCGCCCGTGGAGCCGGAACTGCTCGTGCCGGTCGTTTCACTAGTCGAATAGGTCGTGCTGCCGCTGCTCGTGCCCCAGGCGCCTCTCCTCACGCCAAGAGCGCGCGAGACGTGCTTGCCGAGACCGATGGAGTAGTCGGAATTGAGAATCCACTCGAAGCCGAGAGAGTTGAGGTCTTCCTGGCAGACTTCCACGAAACGCGCTTCGATTTCGATAAGCTTCGGATCGGCGTTCATTTCGGTGAGCGCCTTCTCGAGTTCGGCGAGGTTCTCGTAGGTGTTTCTCACGCGCAGCTTGCCGATTGTCTTGATGTACATGATGGAGGAGCCTTCGGGCCAGTTCACGCCGAGAAGCGAGAAGAACTCCTTCCAGTCGCGCTCCTGGTTCTCTTCGCCATCGTCTTCCTTGCGCGCACCGCCGCCGAAGCCTGCGGACTTCATTTCCTTCATGTCGCTCGAGGCCGATCCCATCCTCTCCATGAAGGCGGAGACCACGGGATAGGAGCGCGTCACCATTTCATCGGTGGACATATCCTTCTGCATCACCATCACTATCGGGCCCTGCACCTTGAACTTGTAGTCCACGGATTCGCAAACGAGCTTCAATGCTTCGAAGAAGGTGATGTCGCTCGCGGTAATCATCGGAATCACGGGAACGCCGGCCTGGGCGGATCCGCCTTCTTCCTCATCGCCGCCGCCGAAGCCGTCGCTTTCTTCCTGGGCGGGAGCCGCAGATGCGCGAAGTGTCTCAGGCGTCTTCAGGACGAAGTTGAAGCCGCGCTGTTCCATCGGGATGTCGGGCCTGTCGTAATCGCGCGAAGCGCCACGGAAGAACTCGACAGCGTCGATAATCGTGGCCGGCGGTTTGAACGAAATGGAAGGAAGGCGCATATCCTTCATGCGCTTGATGATAGTCTGCTCAAGAGCGAGCGTGGGGTCGCCACTCAGGTTGGTCTTGATTGTCGTAGACTTCGCCTGCTCGATTTCACGCGCATCCACGGCATAGACGGGGCGCCACGCCTTGTCGACATCGGCCATCATGCCGTCGCGCGCGGCCTTGCGCTCTTCCAGGAGAATCGTGTGGCGCTTCTTCTGGATGATGTCGCGGAGCCTGAGGGCGGCTTGATTGTAAGGATCGTTCACGAGGACGAGTTCGCATTCGTCGAGGGCGCGGTCAAGCTCGCGTGTGCCGAGAAGCTGGCGCGAACGCTTCAGGTGCTGGAGGTTCTTCGCACGCTGATCCTTGTAATCCTCGAGGTTGCGGCGGGAGTTCACCTCGGAGACATCCGTCTTGTTCGCGTCGGGATCTTCCTCGCTGTTCCAGACTTCCAACTGGCGGCGCGCCTTCGGGTGGCGCATATCCACCGCCTTGCCCATGAGCTTCTTGGCGCGATCGCGACGACCCACCGAATATTCCTGCGTGGCAGCGCGATAGAGACCCTCGGCAATACCCTGATCGCATTCATTCCTGTGTCCGGCGTTTGCGGCACTGTCGTTGAGAAGCTTCTTGGCATTTGCGTAGTACTTGACGGCCGCAATATAATCGCCGTTCCTCATCGCGGCACGCGCATTCTCGATTTCCCGCAGAGCCTGAATGTCGTATGCCGTGCGGCGAACGCGTTCAGCCTGGCGGATATTCTCGATAAGCTCGGCATCTGGACCAAGCGCCTTCGTCGCTTTCGGTTCCTCGGCAGCATCGGACTCTCTGGTTGCAGGAGCAGGTTCTTCGGCTGCGGGTTCCTCCGCGGGTGCAGGTTCTTCGGCGGCAGGCTCCTCTACCGCAGGAGCAGGCTCTTCCGCTGCTGGCACAGTCTCTTCCTCTTCCGCAACAGCTTCCTCTACCGCAGGAGCAGGTTCCTCGGCAACGGGCTCTTCGACCACAGGTTCTTCCACAGTAGCAGGCTCTTCGGCAGCAGGCTCCTCGGCCACCGGCTCTTCAGCAACAGGTTCTTCGGCCACAGGCTCTTCCGCAGCAGGTTCCTCTACCGCAGGGGCAGGCTCTTCGGCAACAGGTTCTTCCGCAACAGGCTCGTCTACCACGGGAGCGGGCTCTTCGGTTACCGGCTCTTCAACAGCAGGTTCCTCCACGGGAGCGGGTTCTTCAACAGTAGGCTCTTCCGCAGGAGCAGGCTCTTCGACAGCAGGCGCGGTTTCCGCGACTTCCGCTTCGACCTCCGTCGCCGCCGCAGGCACGGCAACCTCTGCCGCCGGTTGCTCTTCAGCGGGCGCGGTTGCTTCGACTGCAGCCGTGGATTCGGCTTCAAGGTCCGCCAGCAGGTCATCAAGATCGTCTTGTGCAAAGACGCTCCAGCCGCATGCGGCCAACACGATAGCCGCACCTGCCGCGACAATATTTTTACTGATCTGTCTCATAGCGAAATCTGCTCCTTGGAGTTTATGTTGCGTATTATACCCTTTTTTTTACTACTGTTCAAGTGCGACAATACTTTTTGCTTTGCCGGTCTCGAGGTTCTTCAGAGTGACGCGGGCGCCGTTCTGCGGCTCCTGCTTTATCTCCAAAACCTTGTATTTTACGCCATTTAACGCAATTTCCGACCCCGCGACAACAGCAAACTCCTGCGTTCCGAGCCGATCGTAGACAAGCGTCGCCTGAATATCGATCGGCTTGTTTTTCTCGCCAACGACAAGCCGCACGGGCCTCCCGTCCGCCTTGCGCACGATTTCGGCCTCGGAAACGTCAACCGTCTTTTCCATGCCCTTGCCGCCCTTGATGGCCTGCTTCACGCTCTTCTGCTCGTAGGATTTGACGATATAGCCTGTGTCGCCGATCGCCTCTCCCGCGACGACGGAATAGACTTTACCGAGCTTGCCATAGTCGTTGCGCTTCTTCGGATCCTTGAAGAAGAACCTCCAGCCGCTCGGAATCTTGGAGACGCTCTCGAAATAGAATGGAAGAACCGTCGTCTTGAGCGGGAGCGCGACCTTGAGCGAATCAAGGTAGTCGGGATGGGAAGAAGGATCGGCGGGAGATGTTCCTGCAAGATACTCTTCCATGTTCGTGAAGCCGTCGCCATCGGTATCGGCATCGGCATCCGCCATGTTGGGATTCGTGCCGTTGGCCGTTTCCCAATCGTCAGGGAGGCCGTCGCCATCGGAATCGAGAGCGACCTTCTTCTCTTCGGGCTGCTTGGTCTGGCAGAACGGGCAGACCTTGAGATCTGCAGGAATCGGCATGCCGCAACTCTTGTGCTCGGCATCCTCGCCCTGCTCGCAGAATATGCGGCGCTCGGAAGCAAGGAAGCTGCGGTCCTTTTCCGCAGGCTCCACTATGCGCGAAGGCGTGGCGAGTTCTTTGAGCGCCACTCCATAGGGGGCCATGTCGACTGCTTCAACGCCGGTATCGGTGCGGTTGCCGCCGGCAAGTCCGGCACGCTCTTCATCGGCTCGCTCCGAAGGGTCTACGCCAAACTCCATAGCCATGAAAACGCCTGCGCCCGCAAGCGCCAATATTCCCGCGCCAGCCACCAGCCAATCCCAGTGAGCCGCGAGAAAACCTTTTTCAGCGGTTGCCGATATCATTCTGCCACCTCCTTGGCATCTTCTGCATTGCCGGATTTCTTCGACCCGAAGTCGAATGTCGTGAGCTTCATCGTAACGACGAAAGGTGCTTCTGTCGCGGGATCGACGACCAGCCCCTTCTTGGCGCTCGTCTCGCCCTGCTCGCCTTCCGCCTCTTCGGACGCGTCACTGCCGCGACCGCGACGGCGCCTGCGCGACGGGCGTTGCTGCGCGGCATCTTTATCCTTCTCGCCAAGCGCGCTCTGGAGGACGTCCTCCTCCCTCACGCAAGTCATGCTGTCGACCGTGATGAAGCGCTGCGCCTTTGCAAATTCGTTTATCACCTTGACGAGCGCGACGGGCCTCGCCTTGAACTTGATCTCGTAGCCCTGCTCGTCCGCAAGAGGCTTCTTGACCTCTTCCTTCTTGCCACGCACGGGACGCTTCGGCTTTGCAGCCTGAGGCTCTTGCGCCTTCTTTTCGGCGATATTCACCTCGACGAGTTCCGTCGCACCGCTATCGGAAAGCGTTTCAGTGAAAAGCTTCACGTCCTCCCACTGGCGCTGGAGGATGGGAAGCAACGCCTTCGGAGGCATGCTGCCGCCCGATATGAGATCCTTGAAGCCGAACTCGAAACCTTCTTTGGCGATGCGCCCTTCCGCTCCACCCGGCTTCTGAGCATAGTCGCGCGCTTCTTCGCCTATGATGCGCTTGAACGCCTCGGGCGTCATCGCGGCATCGACGGCCATATCGCCCTGGCTTGCCGTGGAAAACGCTTCATCGCGCCAGATCGCCAGGCTGCGCGTGTTCGCTTCAATAGCCTCCAAGGCCTCCTTGGTGGGGGCGATGGCGGACTTTTTGATGCGCTCCACGCTGCTCTTGCCGGCCTCGAGCTCGTCTTCCTTCTCGACTCTCTCTTCCCAGGCGGCGTAGGAGAGGTAGCCGAGCACGAGCACGGCAACGGCGGCTACGCCACCTATTGAACACATTATTATCTTGTTCTTGTTCATTTGAACTCAAGCTCCACTACGAATTGTTCGATTGCACCATCCTTGCCCAGAGTGGACATGTCGGTCACCTTGACGGTATCGGGATTGACGAGCGCGTGCGACTTGAGTCTGGCGACGACGAGTTCGGAGGCCGTTTGCCCCTTTGCGCCCTTGGCGTTCGCCCTCTGAATGAACGCTTCGACGCGATCCTTCCAGCCGCGAATCGTTATCTTGCCGTCTTCCCAGCGATGGATCCAGAGGTCGTCGCCGATGGCCAACCTTACGACATTCATCCTCGCCACCGCCCCTGCCCTGCGGAAGAGGAGATTGCGCATCTCGAGGCTCTTGGCGGACTCTTCCTCCTCCTTTGCCTGCGCAGCCTTGATCTGCTTCTCCATGCCGTTGAGGGAAGTGACCATGCCGGAAATGGCGCTGTCGCACTCCTCCACCACCTCGATGGAGTGGTTCATCGCGAGGAGCAGGCATACGCCGGCCGCCACGAAGGCGGCAGCTCCTGCCGCGAGCACGGGAATCTTGCGCACTTCGGCGCGCTCTTCAAGCAGCGAAGGCGGGAGCAGGTTTATGGAAATCGCAGCGTTTCCGGCCATATGGACCGCAAGCCCCGCAGTCGCGGCGAGAAACGCACCGTCGGCGGAAAGCGTTTCCTGATTGATGGAAGGCGCCGCTGGAACGACGGCGAAAGGATTGAAGAACTCCACATCCATGCCGAGCGATTCCGCAAAGAAGGAATCGATCTGCGGAAGGAGCGCCGTGCCGCCCGTCAGATAGAGCTTCTGCGGGGCGCTGCCGTGCTGCTGACTGCGGTAGAAGTTGATCGAACGCGAAATCTCCGCATTGAGGCGCGTAAGCACGGTGCGGCAGACTTTGGAGACGCTGTCGAGCGCGGGATCTTCATCCTCGGTGACGCCGCCCATGGAAACATAGGCGCTCTCCCGCTTGAAGTTTTCGGCCTCTTCCAGCGTGCAGCCGAGAGTCTGGGCTATCTCCTTCGTGATGTTGTTGCCCGCCACGGGGATTGAACGGTTGTACATCTTCTCGCCCTCGGTGATGACGAGCGAAGTCGTCTTCGCGCCGATATCGAGAAGTATGCTGCACGAGCCGTCGTCGCCCGCAATCGCCTTGAGCGCGTTGATGGCGGCGACAGGCGCCACGTCAACAAGCTCGGGCGAGAATCCGGCGGCCGCGACGGCATTCGTAACCGCCTCGATCTGCTCGATCTTCGCAGCGACGATAAGCACCGACTTGTCGCCCGTCTCCGTCTCGCCCATAATCTGCCTGTCGCAGACCATTTCGTCGAGCGGGAAGGGGATGTTCTGCTCGATTTCGTAGCGGACCATCTGCTCAAACTTCTCTTCGCCGCCCGCCATCGCAATGGCGGCGGGACGGAGAAACGCCATCTGACCCGAGACGGATACGGCCACCTTGCCGGGCTTTATGCCTTTTTCGCGCACAATCTGGAGGAGCGCGGGCGTGAGGATGGTTTCGGCATTGCCCGCGTCGAGCGGGACGGCCAAAGGCGCCAGGCCGTAGTTGAGGAGCGTCATGGCGCCGCCAGAAGCCAGTTCGTATTCCGCAAGCGCGATTGCGGAAGCGCCTATGTTCAGAGTTAAAGTTTTCTTAGCCATGTTACTGAGCCACCTGTTCGTAGTCGTTGGGGTTGACGAGCGCCCAGATCGTCTTGGAACGGTCCTGCAGGCCCTGACGGCGTTCAATCATCGGATTGCCGTCCGCGCCGTTGGCGTTCATGATCTTCTGGTCGTTCCAGAAAGCTTCGTCAAGCGTCTTCGGATGATGGGGGATTCCCTTGATTTCGCTCTCGCAGTTACCGGCGAGCACTTCGCCTTTCGCGTTCGTAATCACAAGGCCGATCGCCTTTGGTTCGCCGAAACGCTCGAGGTAGGAAGGATGCAGGCACACCGACGCCGCGTGCGAACCCTGGGGGATGTTCTGGTAGGTGACCGCAGTGCTGAAATAGGAATATGGCGCGAGGCCTTCCTTGTTCCCCTTGTTCTCCGTGGCGGACTTCGTCTCGAGGAGGACGTGCCAGGTGAAGGTGAGTTGTTCCTGCCACTTTGCATAGGTCGTATACTTCGACTCGAGCACGATCCAGCTCCTGGGCTTCGTGTAGCAGCGCCCGATGATGGACGCGCCGGAAAGCCCCGGAGCGGCGAGCGTGGAAGCGCGGCCCGTCTTCGGGAACTGGTCGATTATCACCTTGGCGTCCTTGCCGGAAGTGGGGCCGTCCTCCTCTTCCGCCGCAACAGCAGCGGCCTTCTTGCCTTTGGTTCCGTAAGCGCTCCTGGTGGAGGATGGAGCCGCGTATGCGACGCCGACGGCCAATGCGGTGAGTGCGACAGCTGCTAGTTTGATGTTCATCGTTTTTTCCTTTCCTTTAAATCAGAGGACTTTCATTTTCGGCAGGTCGTTTATGTCGACCAAGCCCGCGACCCTGCCGGTTGAATCGCAGATTGGCAAATCGTCTATGCGGCGCTTCTCGAAAACCTTGAGAAGCTCGGAGGCGTATGTATCATCCTTCACGAACATTGGATGCTTCGTCATCACGTCGGCCACCGGCGAGGAGAGCAAATCCGCAGGCGGCACCGAAGCGCCGGCCGCCATGAGCCGCCGGAAGTCGCCATCCGTGAAAATGCCGAGGAGCCTGCCCTCGGAATCGGTCACCACGGCGGCGCCCGCCTTCGCCTTCGTCATAGCGAGAAGCGCATCCATCACCGTGGTTTCCGGCGGTATCGCCGCAATATCCTCACCCTTGCGCATCACGTCTGTCGCCTTGAGGACGAGAGCGCGGCCTATAGCGCCTGCCGGGTGGTTCATGGCATAGCTCGCGATATCGAACTTCATCGCGTCTATCATCACCATCGCCATCGCGTCCCCCATCGCCATCGTGGCCGTCGTGGAGTTGGTGGGGGCCATGCCGAAGGGGCACGCCTCGCGTCCGCACGGCACCGGCACATGCACATCGCTCATTTTCGCAAGCGACGAATCCTCCCTGCCCGTGAGCGAAATCACCTTAAGTCCGTGGCGGCGTATGGCAGGTA
Source organism: Verrucomicrobia bacterium UBA3750 (assembly GCA_002371755.1). Taxonomy (GTDB): domain Bacteria; phylum Verrucomicrobiota; class Kiritimatiellia; order RFP12; family UBA1067; genus UBA1067. Next base: position 10,498 of record DFGM01000175.1, read on the forward strand.
TGAGCCTCAGCACCTCCTCGGATTCCCCCGAGAAGCTCAAGGCCACAAGGACATCCCTCGGCGCCACCATCCCGAGATCCCCGTGCATCGCCTGCACGGGATTGAGGCAGATGGAGCGCGTCCCCGTGGATGCGAAAATCGCGCTCATCTTTTCGGCGACGGCAAGATTCTTGCCGATGCCAGTGACAACGATGATGCCATTGCCGCGAATCGTCTTGAGCATCAACTCCACGGCTAGGGTGAAGCTCTCTCCCAGCGAATCGCGCGTCCTGCGAAGTCCTTCGATTTCGATGTCGAAGACTTCTTTGGCACGCTCTAGCATATCGTTTTTGTCCATTTGCTTCTTACTTAGTCTGGCTTTGCAGCAAGGTTACGCATATGGTGCCGACGATATCTTCGGCGGAACAGCCGCGCGAAAGATCGTTCATGGCCTTGGCAAGGCCCTGCAGATTCGGCCCAATCGCATCCGCTTCGCCGAGGCGCTGCGCAATCTTGTAGCCGATGTTGCCGGCCTGGAGGTCCGGGAAGATGAAGACGTTCGCGTTGCCCTGCACCTCGCCGCCCGGATTCTTGAGCTGCCCGACGGAAGGAACGATGGCTGCGTCGAACTGCAGCTCGCCATCCATCTTGATGCCCTTTTCGGCAAAGACGGGCTTTGCGAGTTCAACCGCTTTCTGCACCTTCTCTACAAGCTCACCCGCCGCCGAACCCTTCGTCGAGAACGAAAGATATGCCACGCGCGGCTCGTTGCCGGTGAGCTCGCGGTAGGTCTGAGCCGTGGCAAGGCCGATATCGACGAGCTGCTCCGCCGTCGGGTTGGGGATTACGGCGCAATCTCCGAACGCGAGCACAGAATCACCCGACGGCGTCGGGCGCTTGAGGTCCATGATGAAGCAGGAAGATGCGGTCTTCACGCCCTTCTGGGTGCCGAGCGTGTGGAAAGCCGCACGAAGCATGTCGCCAGTGGAAGCAATGGAACCTGCGACAAGGCCGTTCACGCGCCCGAGCTTCACCATCATGCCACCGAAATAGATGCGCTTGGTGCGCAAAGTCTTTTCCGCGGCGGCGAGATCGATGATCTTCTGCTTTTCCGTAGGCTTGCGGGATTCCTTGGCGTTCCACGCCTCGAGATAGGCCGCCTCGAGCTCTGCGTCGCCCTTGGTGTAATCGATTGTCTTGATGCCGCGCTCGGCAAGCTTCAGGCCCGCCTTCTCTTCGGCCGCCGCAATTTCTTCGGGCGTGCCGAGCACCACCGGCGTGCAGATCTTGCGGTCTACGCAGGCGCATGCAGCTGTTATGACTCTCGCATCCATGCCTTCAGGAAGCACGATCGTGCCGTTCAGGGCGGATGCCTTTGCGATTATGTTGTTGATTGCGTTCATTGTGGGAGATTGTCGGATTGTTTGATTCGATTTGCGCTTTACGATTTACGGTTGCATCCGGGCATGATTGCCTCAGTTCCCCAGAACTCTCACCGTATCGCGGGCGATCATGAGTTCTTCGTTCGTGGGGAGCACAATTACCGGAATCTTCGACCCCTTGGCGGAAATGACAGCGGTCACGCCGCGCGTCTTTGCATTCGTCTTCTTGTCGAGCTTCACGCCAAGGGCGCCGAGACGGCCAATAACCCTCTCGCGTCCTTCGGCGGAGTTTTCGCCTATGCCGCCAGTGAGGATGATGGCGTCGGCCCCGCCCACTACGGTGTTGTAGGCCCCGATGTAGAGCGCCACGCGGTATGCCCACATCTCCAGCGCGAGTTCAGCCTTCTTGTCGCCTTTGGCGGCATTGGTGCAAATGTCGCGCATATCGCCGCCCTTCACGCCGCTGACGGCTTGAAGGCCGCTCTGCTTGTTGAGGATGGTATCCATCTCGGCAGGCGTCTTCTTTTCGCTTTCCATGAGGGAAAGGACGGCGGCAGCGTCGATATCGCCACACCTGGTGCCCATCACGAGACCCGCGAGGGGAGTGAGCCCCATAGTCGTATCCACCACTTCGCCGTTCTTGATCGCGGCGAGCGAGGAACCGTTGCCGAGATGGCAGGTGACGAGGTTCACCTTGGAGAGCGGCTTCTTGAGGAACTTGGCCGCCGCCTGGGTCACGAACTTGTGGCTCGTGCCGTGGAAGCCGTATTTCCTTATGCCGTACTTCTTATAGAACTTCTGGTCGATGGCGTAGAGCGCCGCGCAATCTGGCATAGTCTGGTGGAAAGCCGTATCGAACACGCCCACGTTCGGCACGCCCTTGAAGATTTTCTCGCATGCCTCGATGCCGCCAAGGTTGGCGGGCATGTGCAACGGGCCGAACTTCACGAGCTTCTTCGCCTTGGCCATGTTGGCCTTGTTCATGAGAACCGAATCGCAGAACGTCTCGCCGCCATGCAACACGCGATGGCCGATGGCGTCGATATCCTTCGGATTGCCAAGCTCCTCGACAACTTTCTTGAGCGCCTCGGCATGGTTGGCCGGGCCGCCCGCGCCGATGCGCTCGACGAGCCCCTTCGCAAGCCGCGTCTCGGTGGTCATGTCGAAAAGCTGATACTTGAGCGAACTCGAACCGGAGTTCACTACCAGGACCTTCTTAATCGCTTTGTTCATCTATTTAATGCTCTTTCCTTTGTTGTTTCAATTGCTTTGCTCGCCCTTCCAATGCCCGTCAGTCGAGCACCTCGATGCGGAAGAAGCACTCCTCGTCGCCCTCACAGATGTCGGAGACATCCAGATCGAAGCTGAACGAGTTGTCGCCTTCCGCAACGTCGATGGCGACGGTGATGTCGGAGTCTATCCACTCCGGATCGGAGAGGCTCTTCTTGTATTGGACTCTGCCGATGAGCTTTCCGGTGTCGGACGATGCCGCGCTCGTCTTGTAGACTCTGGCGGCGATGGTGGGCGTGCGGCTCGAGCCGGATGTGCCTGTGGCGGTGCCAGTGGCCTTGCCGCGGAAGCTTACCGTGACCTTGGAGTCTTCTGCGGTGATGCCGGTGATTTCGACGGAATCGGCCTCGGCGCTCGTCGTTATCGCTCCAACGGCGGTTGCTGCGGCAAGCGTGTAGGAGCGGTGGGACGCCATGTCCGCATCGAGTGCGAGAGCCGCGACACCAGAATTCTTCACCACGCTGAAGATGTAGCTCGCCAGACCCGCAACGGTCGAAGTGCCTTCGAGATCCTGCAGGTTGTCGGTTATATCCTTGTTGATGATGATACCCGTATCGAGCGTATCGTCGATGCGCTCGGTGCCGTTGTCGAGCGTGCCGCCGTTCTGGACGACTTCCCAGGCGTCTGGCAGGTTGTTGCCGTTCGTATCGACATCCTCGATATAGACGTCCACGAGGTCGCTCTCGCCAACCTGGTCGCTCACGACGATGGCGGACGGCATGAACATGTCGGCGCTGGTACCGCTTCTCGGGCAGGCGTATCCCCAGGATTCCCATGCGTCTTTCGCATAGTCCGAGCCGTAGCCGCTCATGTCGATATAGCCGCGCACGTAGTAAGTGCCCTTCGGCAGACCCACAAGCGTCGCGTTGAGGACGTGTTCGGTGTTGGTGGCCGAGACAGTGCTCTTGTCGGTGACATAGGCTCTGGAGACCGGATCGCCGGAGAAGTCCGGCGACGTGAACGCCTCGAGCCTCACCGCGCCGTTGTTCAGCACGTCGGCAGGGCCGAAGTACTTGGCCGCTACCTTGATCGAACCGTAGACCGTGGAGTTGGTTAGCGCGTTCATGCGGAAGTAGACCGTGTTCGTGGACCAGAGAGGATCCTGGAACTTGGAGTTGTACATGCTCACGCGCCAGGAGTAGTTCTGGTCGGGTTCAAGACGTCCATCGCCCGCGTAGACGTCCGGCTTGAAGGTGTAGACGCCCTTGAGGTCGCGTGCAGGTGCGCGCCTGATGCCAGAATCCCACACGAGATTGGTGGTCATGTCGAACACCTGGATGCTGAATGCCGTGTACGAATCTTCGTCCACCTCCCTGCCGAGTCCGTTGAGCTTCTTCATCGTCCACTTGAAGACGGGACGCGCCTCGTAGACGGCGGACTGCTGGGAGCCGGGCGCCATCGCATATGCACGCGTCCTTTCGCTGGTATGTTCGAAGTGGCGCACCGTGGCAATCGTATAGAGGTTGTTCGTGCCGCCGACTGAAATGTCGCCGCTGCCCAGCACCACGCGGTAAGTGACTGATGTCACGTTCAGGCGACCCTGGCCGCTGCCGATGTTGTTGTTGGACATGACTTCGCTCTGGAATCGGCTCCAGTCGATATCGAACTCTCCGTTCTCGAGCACGTCGCCCTCGAAGAGGTAGTTGCGCTGGTCGAGTTCGATGTACTTGTCTACGATCAGCCTGCCGCCGGCGATGGCGTCCGGGGTGTTGAGCTGTTCCACGCCCCAGCCGTCGATAAGGGTTCTGAGAACGCGCACCCTCTGGTACTTGCCGCCGGAAAGCTCGCCTTCTATGAGGAGCGTGGTATCGCCGTCATCCTTGCCGTAAAGCTCCTTGCGGTCGCTCGTCGGATCTTCGGAGATGCGCATACGCGTAATGATCGGGGTTGTGTCGGTAAGCTCGATTTCGGCCGCGGCCTTATACCAGCCCACGTCCACATCGGCCGCCACACCCATTGGCTCGCCAGGCGTGTAGTTGCCGCTGTTGTCGAGGTCATAGAAGGCCACGATCGTGTTCTTGCCTTCCTTCACATAGCCCGTTGTCGCCTCGCCGAGATTGATCTCGAGCATGTTGGAGGAGAGCTTCGGCAGCGTGGCCGTGTAGACCATGCGGATGCTAGTGCTGCTGTAGGCCATCGCCGTGCCGTTTGTGGCAACCATTCCGCCCGTGGCGAAGATACCCAGGTCAAGGCTGTATTCGCCGGTTATCGTGTTGATGGTGCCTGCGCGCTCCCCTTGGTAACAGATGTAGCCGTTCTCCGTCGTATCGTCGGTCGTCACGGTAATCGTGCCGTTATCCCTGAACGACACCCATTCGGACGGACTGGACATTAGTTCCACGCGACCGTAGCCCACAGTTCCGGTGGCCCTGTTGGAATATTGCGTTCCATACATGCCGTAGGCGTTCTTGGCGGCCATATATTCCTCATATGTCCCCATGTCGATATACGAACTCGTCACGTCTTCGTTCCACATGCGCCAGACATACGTATCGTTCTTGTTCACCGACATGAACTGGATGTCGACGCTGTTGGGATCGACATAGCCGGGCGCGAGAGTGCCGCGAACAGTGCGATCGGCCCACATGCCGATGTACTTGTAGTTTTGGACGATTGCGCCAGGCGAAACCTGGAACGTCGCGTCCGGCACCACCAAGCCATCGCGTGTGAAGGTCTGCACCACAAGCGGTGCAAGCGTATTTGCATCGGTTTCCCCGGAGTCAGAGCTGGAAGAGCTCGAAGAGCCCTCGGTGCCGCCGGATACGAGCGGCTGGCTGCCGTTGTATCTGAGCGTGAGCTTCAGGGTCGGAATCGGGACATCCTTGAACTCTTCATTGCCCAGGACATGCGAAATGTTCGGAGCGAGAATGCCCGCGGTAAACTGGTTGTAGCGGCATTCGCCGAAAGCCGTCCAACCATCTTCGTCCTTGTCGAGATGAGAATCCCAGACATAGCGGCTTGCATAGGAGACGCCCTGTTCGTCTTCCCAGACGTCTTCCATGAAGTCGTGGTCTGTGAATATCTCGCCTGCGTAGAGCTGGCCGATCTTGAAGAAGTAGTCGGTGTCGTAGTCGCTCACGGAGTTCGCCTTGACGGGCGAGAACGTGACGCCGAGATTGAAGACTTCGCTGAGCAGGTATTCCGTATAGTTGGAAAGACCGTCGTTGTCGTCGTCACCCATGGCGCCGTTCTTGATTCCGTAGAACTTCGACCACCAGTCCGGCAAACCGTCCTTATCCTGGTCTTCGCGATTGAAATACGCCGCATCAACAGTCTTGGTAGGCAGGAGACCGGAGGCGATGTCGCGGAAGTAGGCTTCGCCTGCCGTCATCTTCTGACCATTGCGGATGACGAGCGTTTCGCTGTCAATATCGCCCGTGACGCCGTATTCACTTGCGGCATATTCTTCCCACCAGTCGGGAAGCTCGTCGCCATCGGAATCGACACCCGTGGCGCCCCACGCGGTTTCAGCACCCTGGCCGTCCCAAGACTTCGCGTTGCGCTTCGCGAACGCGCTCCCCAGCGGGACAAGGTCGCTTATGCCGTTTCCTGTGAAGCGGTCTTCATAACGCACCATCGCCCTCAGGTAAGCCCAGCTGTCGGACATAGCCGCAAGCTTGCGGTATTTCTGGAGCGCGTAGGTATCCTCGGCGAGCTTGTGCCCAAACCCGTACGGGTTCATCGACCGCGGGAAATCGAACTCCGCCAGGTCATGGAACGAGGCAGGCGTGTAGCCCGCGAAGTTCGCGCTCCAGAAGATGCTGTCGTCCACAAGTCCGCTCATGCGCGGCAAGTGCGTGATCGTGTTTTCAATCCACGGCACGTTGTAGGGATTGTTGTATACCTGGTTGACGGCAAGGACATCGTTCGTGAGAACGGAGTTCCACCAGCCGACCTTTGCCTGCTCGGTAAGGGAATCGCCGGTTTCGGGATTCTTGAGCACGGTAAGCGTCTTGGGGCTGAAGCCTGCGGGTTCCTGTGCCACCTGGTCTGCTTCGACCGCGCCCGGAAGCGTTTCGAACGAGTAGTTCTGGATAAGCTCGGCGGGAAGGGTCTCATCCCCGCCACTTGCGACAGTGTTGCGGCGAGCGCCGTTTGCATACGCCTGGAAGGCCTCTGTCCTAAGCTGCTCGATTTCCTTGACCGTGAACTTCTTCCTGTAGTTGTCGGCAATCTGGTTGAGCGTCCTCGCGCCATCCCAGATTCTGACCTCCGCCACGGAGCCTTCAAAGAAGTGTTCGGCGATTTCGTCCCAGCCGGAAGCTTCAGCGACGCCGGCGATGGAGAATGCCGCCTCGCCGGCAGGCTTCGCGCCCAGCATCGTGCAGCACGACCTGAACATGTAGCCGGCATACGGGAAATCGACTATGCTCTGGGCATCCTGCAAAGTCTCGGAAATGCCGTTCGCCGGGATGAGATCGGTCGTATCGTACGCCGCCTTCTGTCCATTGATGTAGAGGATTAGCGTCTCGCCGTCGAATGTTGCGGCGAGGTGCGTCCAGACATTGTCAAGAAGAGCAACCTTGTCGTTGACGCGGAGCTTGGAATCCGTGGAGTTTTCAAACTCCGCGAACGGCTGACCCGCTTCGTTGAGGCCGAGTGCGAAGTTGACCCTGACCACGAAAGACGTATGGTTGAGATCCCATGCTCCATAATTGGCGGCGCGGGTGACGATATATTGTTCACTCCCGCAACCCGTCGCTTCCGGCTTCACCCAGGCTTCGACGGTGAAGGTCTTGAAGAAATCGTCGCCTGCGACAGGTCTCGTGGAGGACTCGAAGGTTACGGCAGCGCCGCGGTCCTCAGGACCGCCGAACCATATGGACTGGCGACGCTCGGGATCGGCGAAGCTCTGCGGATCGCTCGTTGGCTCCACGCGGCCAGTCATCTCGTTCGCATCGCTCCTGAAGTCGTTATCCGTATCGTAGCCTTCGTTCTCTTCGAACGAGAACGCGTAACCCGTGCCGAACTTCGTATACTGGAGCGGATAGTAGAGCGCCGTGTAGGAAGGCGACTTGTAGAACGTGAGCCAGCTGTTGGTGGTGGCCACTTCCTTCGTGATCGGCTCCTTCGTGATGCGGTTGTAGCCTAGGAAGATTTCCTCGGCGCCAATCACGGGCTTCTCTTCCGCCGCGACCGTCGTATCGGTCATCCAGAGAGCCGAGGGGTCGGTATGCGAAGCATTCGGCTCGGTGACGTTGGCGAGAATCGTCTCTTCCTGGTTCCTTATGCCGTCGCCGTCGGCATCGCAATCGCTCGCGCCGATCATCCACGGATACTTGATCGGATCGTAGACGGGCCGCTCGGTGTTCTGCCAGCCGATCCAGCCGTTGCGCCAGGCGGTCACGTCAAAGTAAGCATCGGCGATCACGTCGCGGGCGTTGGATACGTAGAAGTAGTTGGTTTCCACGCCGTCGACGACAGCCGAGAATTCCTCCTGCGTGCCCTCGTAACCGAAGATCGGGTTGAGACCGTGATAGAGTTCCCAATAGTCGTCCATGCTGTCCATGTCGGTATCCCAGAGCCTCGGGTCGCAGCTCACGTAGCGCGTGGCGTGCGAGGTCCTGAAGTTGGGCTTGAGGACATCCGTCAAGGCGGGCGTCACGGCATAGAGATAGTCCATGCCGTCGTCGGGATCGTCGTAGAAATAGTGCGTGCCGCTCACGGAGGTCTGCGTTACTATGTTGGTATGGACCCAGAGGTAGTCGTGGGCGGAGGCCTCGCAGATTTCGCCTATGCCCTCGCCGGTTTCGGGGTCGCAGTATTCCCAGAGAGGCACTGCGACCATCTGGCCGTCAACAGAAACGAGGACGGTATCCTGCTCCTGGACTATCACATTGTCCGCGTCGATGTAGGAGGCGCTCGGCGGGAGCATGTAGTATCTGTCATAGTCGCACCTGTTGACATCCCACGACTTAGGCGGAGGCGCGAAGTAGCCGAGGGTGCGCAGGTAGTTCTCGCCAGAGGCGGCGCACTGTTCGAGGAATGCCGCAAAGTGCGGATATCCATAGTCGCTTGCGAGAGCTGCCGTCACAAAACTGTTCGTCATCGGATTGACGAGATCGATGGCCATGTAGCCGTCGGTGGCGCCGTTCCACTGGCCTTCGACATAATCGGCGGAAAAGAGATCGAACGCCGGAATGTCACGGCCCATGAGAGGAGTCTTGTCGTCGTCGTAGCGGAAATGGCGGATGGCCTGGACCATGTATTCCTGCCAGTTCTGGAGACCGTCGCCATCCCAGTCGAGATCGTGGATGGTGGTGGGGTCGGTAACCGCATCGGAGACTGTGGCATCCTGGCCCATGCAGATGAAATACGTGCCGTTGACGATATTGGTATCCACATCGCCCGAGACAGAATCTACTTCGGCCGTGACGGCGGCATATCCGTATGCGGAAAGGGCGGCGCGCACGTCGTCGTAGATTTCGCTGTCAATCTCGCCGTTCTTGAAGACGCCGGATTCGACCTGGCCTTCCACGCAGACGAGACCTGCATACTGCTTCTCCCACGGGTCGGGGAGGCTATCCTCGTCTGTATCAATGGAGCAGGGGTTCATGCCACCGCCCTTGATGCTACGTGACGGCTTGTCTCTGGGCGAGCCGTAGATGAACTTGTGGTTCACCTTCACCTGCACGCCACCCTCGTCGACGAGCTTAGTCTGCGACCAGCGGTTGAGGGTGAGGAATGAAGTCCAGCCGGCACCTTCCGCGCCGTCGTTGATTCCGTCGCCATCGGTATCGGAGTCGCGCGGATCGGTCGGGAAGAACTTGTTGAACCAGCCCTTGATGGCGCTTGCCTCCTGGCTCGGATGGTTGGCGTAGATGCTTTCGCATGCTTCATGCCAGGCGCAGGAGTCGTTGCCTGCGAACTCGCCGGCGAGATTGAGTCCGTCATCGTAGGCTTTGTTGTTGCCAATGTAGGAGAATGCGCCGCCATCCCAGTAGAGCGCGTCGTAGCCGGGCGAACCCTTCGGAATCGTGAAGTCGTTGTTCGGGCTCACGCCGACATAGAGTTCCCAGCCGTCAGGCACGGCATCGCCATCCGTATCGGCGCCGTGACGGGTGATGTTGCCGTAGACCGTTTCGCTGTCTCCAACGGTTGCTCCTTCGCGGATCACGTTCGGATTCGTCGTGCCGCTCACCATGATGTTGGCGAGCGTCGTCTTGCCGGAGCTGATGTCCGCCTTGTCCTGCGCCAGATTGCGCCAGCCCATCAAGTAGCGCCACTTGAGCGACCTGAACTCGTCGATAGCGAAATACTGCTTCGTGCGTTTCGGCTTGCCGGCGGAAAGGATCGCGCCATGGTCGAACCAGCGCTGCGTCAGGGAAAGCGAACCGTTGCCGCCGCCTGTCACGCCCCATGCCGTGCGCGGATCGAAGCCGAACGCCGAATACACCTGGCTGTGGATAAGCGTCACTTTGTTCGTTGCGACCGGGCGCGCATTCACCGCCTTGAAGTCGGCTATGTCGAGGTAGGCCAGATTCTCGCTGAACTTCTCCATCGCGGGAATGAAGTTTGTGACGGACGCATTGTTCTCGTAGCCGTAGGGAACAACGCGGAAGCCGACGCCGCCGGAAATGGGCGTCGTATCGTTCGTCTCGGCGTCGCCAAGCGCAAACCAGTTGGTGAGCGCATAGAAGTTGCCGTTGTCGGCCATATAGACATATGTATTGACGCCAAATCCGTCAATCACATCACTGAGGTCGGCATATGCCATCGAATCGCCGTCCGCATTCATGACCGCGTTGTTGCCGGGCGTGGTGGTGAGCGGATTCATGCCGTAGGTCACTTCGAAGAGATCGCTGAGGCCGTCGCGGTCTGTATCCCAATCCACGGGACTCGTGCCGATCAGGAACTCTTCAAGGTCGTAGACGCCGTCCTCGTCGGTATCCTGCCTGTTCCAGTGTCTGTTCTTGTTCGGGTTGTAGATGTTGGCGATTTCCTCGGAGGAGATGATGTTGGCGCGGCTTTCCACGTCGCCAAGATCGAACTTGCAGCCCCTGAGGGTGTTCGTGCCGCTGGCGCCGATTACCGCATCGTACCAGATGAAGTATTCGTAGCCGTCGGGCATGCCGTCGTGGTCGGTATCGTCTATGGTCGGGTCTGTGCGGTTTTCGCACGTCCAGCCCCAGATACCGCTTCTCGCAAAGTGGCGCCATGTGTAGTCGATATACGCCTTTGCATGGACCTGCTGGTCCGGCGGCACCTCTTCAGCGAGCCAGTCGCCCACATTGATATCCGTGAAGGCAAGCGTCATCGCCGGCGTGTTGGTGACGGTGATGACCTCTTTGGCAATATTGGTGATTACCGTGATCTGAACCACGTTTGTGACATGGATCTTTTCCTCTTCGCTGGCTCCGGCAGACCAGTATACGCGTTCCCAGCAAAGGTTGGTGGAAACGACATCGACCCCGGCGACGGTATTGGTGACTTCAACCTCGAAATAGTTGTCTTCCGTCTGGTTTTCGCTCACGAACCTGGTGTCGCCCAAGGTATACATGTTGCAGCCCGCAGCGAAAACGCTGCCCAGAAGGTTGGTTACCAGGGTCCATTCCGTTTCTTCATTGTCCGGGTAGTGGATGACGAAGGGCTCGCCGCGGAGGATCTTGTTGTAGAGATAGTCGCGACGCTGGAAGACGTGCCTCAAGAGCGAGCGCTTTTCGTTGTCGCTCAATTCGAGGTGTGAGATCCATCCGTTCTTCGTGTAGTCTTTCAGTTCCGTGTCGTCAACGCGGAACATGCCGTAGTTGAGGCCGTCGTGCAGACCGCGGATTTCGCGCATGGCGGTAAAGGCGGTGCCGCTTGTTTCCCAGCCGGAGGCGGAACCTGGCACGATGGAAGACTTGCCCATCTGCGAGGTGGAGGGCAGGAAGTCCTCGTCGTCGTTCATGCCGCCGCGTGCCCCGAGTTCGCCGCCCGCACCGTCGGGAGTCGCAAGCAAGGCGCCGTTGTAGTAGGTCTTGACGGCGGCAAAGTAGTCCGGAATGCCGTCCTGGTCGATATCGCCCAGGTTGTCGCGGTCGTCGTATTCCTTCGAGAATATCGCCTCGGCATAGGTATTGAGATACCCAACCTCGTCTTCGGTCTTTGCCGTCGGGAGCTTGATCGTGCTCTTTGAAGCACGGTTGGTGCCGACCTGCGGAGCGACAGTCACCTTGTATTCTTCGCCGCCGGGTTCCGTGGCGGTGATGAGGCCGTAGTAGAAGCTGTCATGGTTGCGCGGCTCGTCAAACGTGTAGAACGAAGCCGGAACCGTATCGGCGCTCGCTCTGTTACCGAGAGGATCGAGACCCTTGACCCCCGCCGCATTAAGACCGTCGCGATATGTGGTGTAGGCGTTGAAGCCGTAGCCGTAGATTGTGGCTTCCTTGGCCTCCGTGCCCATGTTCCAGGTGATTGTAAAATCTTCCGCGCTTGCAAAGGAGCCATCGGAGACATACATATGACCCTCGCCCACACCGGTCTGGCCGGCATACTTGACGGAGAGGGGAATGGCGGAATCTCCGCCGGGGCCGTTAGCCGCCGTGCGCAGGAACTTCGCGGTCTGGAAGTAGTAGTAGATAGTCCTCGAATCGGCGGCTCCGCCATCCTTGTCAACAAGGGTGATGGTGAGGAACTGGCTGCCCGTGCCCGAACCGAAGTCCGGGTGGAAACGCAGCGAAGCGCCGCTCGTGATGTTGGTGGAGTATCCGTTCACCACGCTGCCGCCGAAGGTAAGCGTGAGGCCCGCCGCCATATCGGCAGGAACGTCGCTCCTCGACGGAATCGTCACGGTGACGGTGCTTACAGTCTCGATTGCGTTTGTGCCTGCGCCGTCGATGCTGGTCGTCATGGAAGGTGCGCGGTTTACGAGCGTCACAGCCTTGCCCGTGCCTGCGGCGGAAGTGGACGTGTAGTAGCTGGTGGCAGGGACGCCATAGGTTGGAAGCGGGCTGTTCGTGACCCCGCCATCAACCGTGAAAGCGACCCACGCATTGATGTCAAACTCCGCGCCGGCGCCGTCAAGCGTCGTCCCAACAAGCGAAAGCGTCGTCGCGGACGTGCCGGTGTAGTTCCTGGAAGTAAATGGAATGAGATAGTAGTCCGTCGTGGCGGTGTCGATGGCGGAAACATCGGCGTTGAGGGCGGCCGCGATTTCATCGTCGGTACCCGTGAGCTTGCCGGAGAACTCCATCGCCCCCTCGGTTCCCTTTACGGCGACGGCCACATAGACGGTTCCCGTGAAGGCCGCGTCGAACGCATTGAGCGACACCTTCAACTTGCTGGAGGCATCGTCTTCATAGAAACTCGTGCCGTAGGTCGGGAAGTCGCCCAGCACGACGGTGGGATCTGTCACGTTGACCGTGAACGCGTACTGGACTGCGTCGGCCTCGCTCGTATCCTTGTCCCACACATTGAGCACGATTCTCCATTCGCCCGCTTCGTCAAAGAGGCAGGTGAACCTGTTGGCGTCCTCGTTGGGGTTGCCGTAGATTGTCGCAGACTTTACCGTGTCGGGAGAAGATGCACCTCCGATGTAGACATCCCACCTGGCGCGCATCCTGTCGCCGGCTGCGGCGGGGTCTGCGGTGACGGTATTGGCAAGATCGTAGCCGCCTACATCGGTGACGAGGCCGCGGAAGGTGCGCTCGTCGCCGCGGGTGAGCGCGATTGCAGAGCCTGCCGCAATCTTGGAAGTGCCCATGTCGATGCGCGTAATCGCCGCGGCGACGTTTGTCACCGTGATGGAGCTGCCGTCGAGCATGGCAACAGTGTCAATCGCAGAGCCTGCCGTATACTGCCTGTTCGTGCCGATGTAGATGCCGAAGGAGATGCTCGCATCCCAACCGTCCAGGAACTCGAGTTTGGCCGTCTGGGAGAGATTCTTGCCGCCGGGGATTCTCAAGCCGCTCGTTTCGTTGGTGTCGTCGTCGGCAATTACGGTATCGTCGCAAACGATGAACTTCCTCGCCGCCTCGCCGAACTTCTCTTTGCTCACGCCGGTAGTGAAAAGGAACGCGTAAAGGTCGTTGTCTGCCGTATCGCCCATATCGACCTGGACGATTACGCTGGAGCCTTCTGCGACTTCACTATCCGATGGAACTTCCGTGGAAAGCGTGGAATCGGTATAGAAGTGGATTGACGCCTCTTCTTTTTCGAGCACGGTCACCTCGAGCCTGATTTTCTCGCTCTCGGTCCTGCTCTCGGGCGCGACAACCCAGACTACGTTGGTGATGGTCTGGCCCGCGTAGCGGCTCGGATAGGTGTAGGTTGGCTGCTTGCCATCCTTGTCCAAATACGTGCCGTCCACCTGGCGGAACACATAGATGGGGTCGGCCATTTCACCATCGTAGCCGTCGCGATACTGAAGCATGAGCTTGAACCCGGTCTCGCTCTGCACGTCGAGGAACGTGCCGCCAGTGATGGTAAGCGGGAACGTCTCCGGCATCTTGGCCGTCGCCTCGATCTTGCGCATGTCGAGAGGCTCGGTGATGACCGGTGTGGCGGGCGTCACGTAAAGGAAGGCGGTATCGCTCGCATCGAACGAGCCGGTGGACTCGGTGAGCGAGAAGTTCACTTTGTAGGAACCATGGGTGTAGCCATCGGCGTTGCGCGCAAAGATGTAGAGCGTCTTGGAAGGGCCTTCGCCTTCCGGGGCGGCTTCCATGTCGGAGAGCTCGAACGTGACCTCGGGGTTGGCACTGTTGGTGAGAGTCGCATCAGGATAAGTCGGAACATCGGTAATATAGATGTAATCCTGCCACGGACGCCCGGCAAGCGTATTCACCTCGGGAACAAGCGTAAGGGTGACGGGCACCGAGTTGGTCTGCGTGAGCGAAACCTTGATTTGCGAATACTCGCTCTGCACCGTCTCGGCCGCAGCAACGAGATTGGTGTATGCCGCCGGCACGTCGATTTCCACCGATTTCGGCTTGGTGCCGCGGCAACGCACCTTAACGGTGAAGAAGTCGCCGTCGAGAACGGCTGCGGCGGAATCATACCGGTAGCCATCCCACGCGCTCACAAAGAGGTCGACCACATTCGTGGCGGACGAGCGTCCTTCAAGATCGAACTGCTCGGAAAGAACTGCGCCAGTGGTGAGCTCCACCGCCTTGCGGTAGACCGGGGTGGTACTCGCGGGCCTCGTGCCGTCGGCTTCGGGGACGAGCATATCCACAGCCGTCGCGCCATGGACGCGGACGGCGTCGTTGGTCGTCCACACGTAGAGCGTCTTGTTCCGGGAAGCGGAAACCGTGGTCTTTGTGAGAGAGAGCTGGGGACGGATTCCCTCGGGATCCTTGATTTCAGCTGCAACGCCTTCATCGGACTTGTAGAAGTCCCTCCAGATTCCGTCGGTCTTCGACCAGTTGGAATCCACGGTGACGGTCTTTACCACAAACCCGGCGTCGCTTAGAGAATAATCCGTGGCGCGGTTATCGCTCGTCTCCTTCTTGTTTTCATTGTTGAGCGTGCGATAAACATCCGTGCTCCACCTGTCGGGAGACGGAATGTACCATTCTGCGCGATCGCCGTTGTCGTTCACGATTTCCACACCGTTCGTGACGAGCACGTAGGAATAAACGGCGGACATTGAAGAGCCGGCCGTGAAGGGGTCGTTGGTGCTGGCTGCGAAAACGATAGGGGAAGCGTAATCGCCGGCCGCAACCTTGTAGTGGAAGATAAAGTCCGTGAAGTACTCGCCTGCGGAGCCTGAGGGATACTGGACTTCGTTCTTCACGCCGTTGCGCTCCAAGTCTGCATAGGCGATTTCGCCGGAAGCGAAAATGCCGATCTGCACCTGGTTGGTCATCACGCCCACCGTAGGCTTCAGATACCACGGCTTGTACGAAGACGTCGTTGCGTCGTAGCGGTTGGCCATACGGACGCGAAAGTAGACATCATCCCCCGTATCGAGCGTCTTGCCCGAATAGGAAGTATCGATAGCGCCAGCGCTGTTGCTTGGCCTAATCTCGAATATGTCGCCCTCTGCGTATGCGGAAGCGATTCCGCATGCCGCCGCTATGGCGAACGCAAGTGCCTTGAGGGTGGTGTGGAGTTTCTTCATGGCTTATTTCCCCTTCGTTTTGAAATTGTTGTTCGCTTCCGCCGCATCCTTGAGAATGCGCTCACGGACGATTGCGCGGGCCTTTGCCCTGTTTTTGACGAGTTCAGCCGTCGCCGCTTCTACCGCATTGCTCAATGCAGCCAGCTTTTCGGCGTCTGCGCCTTCTTCAACAGCCTTTTCCAAATCCGTCTGGGCGATCTGGATAGCCTTGAAAATGTCTTTTTGCTCGGTGCGAACCTCTGCAAGCTTGCCCGCGTACACCGGGTCTTCAAGACGGGATGCCGGCTTGGCTGGCGTTTCCTCGCCCGTCTTCGACAGGCAAACCGCGACAATGGCGATTGCCGCGACAGCCGCCACAAGGCCCAAGATGGCCCAAATCTTCGTTTTGCTACTCATATCTGTTCTCTTTCTCCATCGTTTCCACGGATACCGGCATGGACCTGTCGTCCAAGGCCCACGAGAAGAATATCGGCAGCCAGCCGGTCTTCAACGCCTTCTGCCAGCCGGTCGCGGCACCGAGGGAATAGGGGGAATACGGGTCGATAAGCTCGACCTTGGTCGTGAAGTCGCTGTCGAAAGACGTACTTACAATGGAGCTGCCCGTGCCAGTGCCGGCGAACACGAAGTACCGTAGCGGCACCCAGTCGCGATCATCGGTCTTTCCATTTATGATGCGGCCCGTCACCTTGAATGTGGCACTTGTCCAATTGTTGCCGGTATCGCCCGCAAACGAAGTCTCGCCGCCCATGCCGCGAAGCGTGTAGGGAGCCCATTCGTGCTCGACGGACGCCATCGCCTCGTCCCATTGCTGGATATACATCTTGTAGCCGATAAGAACGTTCGTGATGTCGTATGTGCCATCGAGGTCGTAGTCGAAAGGCACCATAGAAGGAGCCGAGCAGACGCCGGCGCGCAATTTGAGGCGCGAGCCGATTGTCGGGTCCATGTCAAGCTGGTACATGGTCTCGAGCGTCAGATTTGTGATGAAGCCGTCCGACGGGAGCGTATCGGGCCAGAGGGAATGGTATGCGGCCGCCGTCAGCTCCGTTGCATCCGGATTGGCGAATTCGCCCCTCATCGTCCGGCCCTCCTGGAGCCAGGAAAGAATCGCATCCTTGTAGCGGCTGCCTTCAAGCCCCCAATCCTCGCGGAGATGGCGCGAAAGCTGCGCATTTGCGACAATCGTCATCGCATTGCTCTGGGCCGGGCCGCCTATGGTGAGCACATACTCCCCGCCGCCCGCATCGACGGGCGCGAGCGCCCTGCCGCTTTCGGTATCCGTGACGCTTCCCACCTCAAGCCACTTCTTCACCGTGTAGACGATGTTCGTCACTTCGATTCCCTTTGTGAGATAGAAGTTCATCTCGTCGACGGTCGATTCGGGGTCGTCGGCAAGCTTCTGTGTTATATTGCCGTCATTGACAATGCGCGCCCTCACAAGATACTTGTTGCCGTTCGCCTTGGGTGCGACGCCATCGATCTTCTGGCCGGCGTTGATTCGCCCGGGCGTCCAGGCCGCCGTATTCACCCAGTTGGTCGCCTCCTCGCCGCGGGCCGTGAGCACGCTCACGGAGTTGGTGTGGCAATCGTCGTCAAACGCATTGTCGGCGCCCACGTAGATGAAGTTGGAACCCAGGGTGCTGTTGAGGCGCGAAGCGGCATATTCCGGATTGAACTGGGATGTGGCGCTTCTGCCCATCGTGTTCGTGCCGATGGCGACGATTTCGTGCTCGAGGATGCCGCTCGGCCTCACCAGCTGCACGGCTACCGGCATCGGCGCGAAAATTTCCCCGTCTGAAGTAAAGCCGCTGCTCAGGTCGGCATTGGGGAACTCCCAGCCCACGTCGTACCGGCCGGCAGAATCGGCGAACTCGCTCTTCAGCCTCGATTCGGCGAGCGGGCTTGCGATTACGTGGAAGACCATCTCCGAATCGGGATCTTCGCCTGCCGTCTTGGTACCCGAGAGCTTGCCGTCGCCGAAATACGCGACACGGTTCGTGACGACAATGCCGCTCCTGCCGGAAGGCTGCCATTCGAGCACGTTTACATACCAGTAGCTCAAGTCTGCATCCTTCGGGGCGGCGATTTCAATGAACTGGCCGTCGAGATCGTAGTTGTCGCCGTAGCCGCCGTCCTTGTAATCGCCAAAGAGATTCACCTCGTTCACCCAGGCCCAGCCCGGGGCGACCGAGTCGAGAATGTTATAGGCGGCAAAACGTCCGCCGTTCTTGGCCACGAGGTCTATCGGGTTGTACCAGGAAGGCCGCTTCCACTGGCCGGCATCGAGAACATCGCTCGTGTCCTCCTCTTCGTTGAGATCGTTCTTGATAGTGTACTCCACCTTGAGCATATACTGCACCACGGTGCCCGGAATGTCATCGGCGGGGTCGAGCGAGATTACGCCGCCCTTGTCGTAGCTCGAGCGGTAGTACATCCTATCTTCCGTCCAGTCGCTTGCCTTGGCAAGAGTGGCGACGTTCGCTTCGTCCGCCCACTGCGAATAGCCCCACTTGTCGCCCGTGTACCAATAGAGCGTCACCTTGGGCTGGTGCTTGTCGTCTATGACGATCTTCTCCGGCATCATCGCCCTGTAGAGTTCGCACTGCACGCCCCAGGATTCCTTGTTGAGGGGCTGCTCCGCCTTGCTGGGCACGTTCGTGACGGCGTAGGTCTTGTCAAGACTGCTCCTGAACGCGCCGACGTTCCTGAAGCCGAGACGCGCAGAGACGCGCTCGCAAATCGCGACATCCTCGATAAGCACCCTCACGGGGATGCCGCCATCCGGTGTTTCGCGCGAGCCGTCGCCATCGGTGGCGTCGCTGTATACGGTCACGCCCTCTTCTTCATCCGTGGGTCCGACGCCTCTGACGGCAAGGCGAATCGCCCTGTAGCCGTTCGTACCCTTCGGAGCCTGGTATGTATAGGTGGTGTAGACGTCGTTCGATATGGCGATGTCGGTCAACTTGACCCAGCCTATATCCTCTTCGCCCGATTCGCTGCCGTAGACCGTCACCCAGGCGGGACGCGCGTTCAGTACGGCCGCGTGGGTCGCGTTCGTATCGGCGGAGGTGTAAAGATACTTCCTCGCCTTGAACGATATCTCGCCCACGAAGTTCGTGCCGAAAGTCGGAGACTGCACAAACGGGAGGTGGCGCTTGTAGATGGACTTGTCCTCTTCCTCTATGTCGTATACCGTCGAATTGTTCAGCGCCATGGCAAGACCTGCGTTGTTCCCGAGCATCATCCGCTTTTCGGTATCGGCGCTGCCGTCTCCGGCCGTCCTCACGTTCCACCCCCACCAGCACTGATAGTTGATATCCGGCTCGTCCGTGAACTTGATGCTCGTAATCGTGATTTCGCCGAACTTCGAAGAGTCTGTGACAGCGGAAACATTATTCATCGCGTTGGTGGGCACCATGATGCGGATTGCACCCTGCACGCCATGCATGCCGAGATAGACGCTCTTTAC
Source organism: Verrucomicrobia bacterium UBA3750 (assembly GCA_002371755.1). Classification (GTDB taxonomy): domain Bacteria; phylum Verrucomicrobiota; class Kiritimatiellia; order RFP12; family UBA1067; genus UBA1067. The sequence goes on from DFGM01000175.1 coordinate 29,663, forward strand.
GCCGGATTCGCCCGCCTTGAAGGTGAAGTTCGTGTATGTGGTCCAGTATGCGTCGTTGGAATCAAGCTGAGCTATAGCGGCCGCCGTCACATTTGTCGCAATCTGAACGGCGAGTTGCGTATTCTCGTCGGTGTTGCGGTAAGTGAAGCTCACCATGCCAAGGCCGATGCCGCGATGGTTGTCGCCATCGAAGAGCGGAGAGCGGATGGAGGACCTCGCGCCCGGCTTCGTCCGCTTCGCTGAAAGCCGCAACGCCTTGCCGGATGCAGAAGCGGTCGTATCCATTATCCAGGCCGATGTGAAGATTATGTTCGTAAGCCCGGCCGCGCTCTGGATGTTCGCCCAACCCGGAATCGTAGCGCCATTGTGGTCGCTCCAGCTCGAACCCGCGAACTGATACATCGTGATGTCGTCGAGAACCACGTCGTCCGTGTAGCCTTTCACCGTCGCAAGCTTCACGACCAGGTCGTCCGTGGACATTACATCCGCCACATAGTTGGACATTGCGCCGAAACCTTCCACGGATACAACCTTGAACGGCGTGGGCGACCAAGCACCCGAACCGGCGGCTCCGGTGTATATCGCAACCTTCTGCGGCGACACAGACGCTCTCAAGCCCCACTGCGTAGCGTCAGAAGACACCTTGAACGGCTCCAGACGTCCGTTGCCGCACCACCAGCAGTTGTTGTCGTCCCACTCGTTCGAGCCGATGTCGTCCCGGAGAGAGACGAATCCACCGAAGTCCACCGCTTTCCTCGAACTTCTGTTCACCGCATTCACCGACGCCGCGATCTCCGTCTCCGAAACCGGATTGAGCGCCGCATCGCGCCAGAACGGGTTGAAATAGACTGCCGGCGAATTGCAGGACATGAAGCCGAACGTGCCGCTCGTCAGCTTTGTAGCTGTCGTATCCTTGAGGATGAGCACTTCGTAGTTGCCGTTCTGGTTGGTGACAGAATTGCTCCCCGCTCCGCCCGGTATAGGCGAAAAGCCCTTTGTATCCTCCGAGAAGCCCGCCACAATCACGACATTCGTCTGCGCGGAACCCGAAATCGTCTCCACGACATTGGAAACGGAGAAGAACACGCCCATGAGCCCGTTCGTGCTTGTGGGCTGCGGTATGCCGGCAGTGGTAGGCCAGCCGTTCCTGCCGCCCGTGCAGACGACGTTTGTCGAGTTGTAGACCTTGTTCTTCTTGTCATAAAGCCACTTGACGATACGCATCCTCTGCTGGCCGCCGGACGTGCCGGAGCCAGTCTTCTCGATGCGGAACTCGTAAAAGCCGCGGTTCGGCACGTAGTAGGCGATGAGCGACAGGGAGGCAAGGCCGCGGAAGTCCTGAAGCTTGTTCTCGTCAAAACCGGCTCTGGCGCAGAACGCGTAGTTGCGCATTTTGGCAATGCTCTTGTCGTATGGGTCGTAGTAGCAGACGGCATCTTCGCTCTGGCTCTGGGCGATGCGGGCGCGGAATGTCACCTTCTCAAGACCGCGCGGATACGTGGAAGCGTTCGCGAACTGGATGAAACCGTTGCCGTCGCCGCTCACCTGAAGCGCGTAGTTCGTAAAGTTGCCTATGTTGCCCGCTTCATCGAATTCCTGCTTCACGAGCATGCCGGGACCCGAAGCCCAGCCGTTGGGCGTAGTCCACGAATCGAACGGCACGTTCGGCTCCATGCCGAATGCTGCGGAAGTCTTGAGGAACGTTTCGGTCCAGAGCGCGTTTGTGGCGGTGGTTGCCGTCCAGAGCGCGAAGTCCTGCCGGGCGATTTTCTTTGCTTCGGAGACGCCTGTCACAGGGCCCGCCTCGCTCGCGCTCGTGAAAGCGCCCTTGAACGGCGTCCTTATGCTGTGGGCATCGCTCCACGCATCGAAATCCTGGTAGCTCGCATGCACCACCGTGGCAGAATTGGCGCTGTCATCCACATGGAACAGGATATGGCCGCTCGTGCCATCCACACCGACCGTGCACCAGTCGTTGGCGTCGTCCCAGTCGCTTTCGGCGACTTCTTCGATTTCGCCCGTCACAGTGCTGCCGGTGTGCGTGGCATCCGGCGATACGCGATAGAGCTTCGCATTCTCAGACCACTTGCCGCCCGATTCCTGGCCGTTCACCGCGCGGAAGCGGAATGCGACCTCGGAGACATCGTTGGTAAGCGTCTTCCTGAAGTAGCGCCAGGTGTGGTTGCCCGTCATGTACATCTTGGCGGGCGCGACGTTCGTCGCAGAGCCGGAAACAGTCCTGAACTCCACCTGCCAGCACTCCCAGTCACTCTTGCCGCTCCTCAAACGCACGAACCAGTTCGTTCCGCAGGACGAAAGCTCGGAAACCGGCGTTATAGCACGATCCCAGTAGGCGTTTGTTATCGTTGAAATCTGTTCCGTATAGCCGGGAACGCCGAGGGACAGACCGGAGAAGTCGCGATATGTGTAATATGGTGCACTCTGGTAGACTTCGTAGAAGAACTCGATGTCGCCGGGGAGATACCTCTCGCCTGGATGGTTCTGGTCTTCGGGAAGCGAAAGGGCGTTCACGGTCCTGAAGCCGTCACCCTTCACGAGGCTTTCGCTCTTCCATGCGAGATTGGTCTGGTTGTAATAGCGCCAGCGGTAATGCATCTTAGCGGACATCACGAACTCGCCGGGGTCGACCGAGGCCATCGCGTTCGTGATCGCGCTAGTAGCCGCACGCCCGTAGATTGCGCCATAGTCCATGACCGAGGGGAACGGGGAGATGAAGGCTCCGGCGCAGCCAAGCACGTTTTTGTCGCCATCGCTGGCGCTATCGTCGTTTTCAATCCCCTTGCCTTCCGGACACAGGTCTACCCGCATAGGCGGATACGACACCTGTATATTGTCGATAAGGATAAAGCCGCCGGCATCAAGCTTATACCCTGTCGAATCATCGGCGGGGGCAGTCTCGCGCTGGATCTTGAATCGGATTGGGCCGTGATAATTGTAGAGCTCAGCAACGGGGATGTAGATGCGGTAGAAGTTTTCATAGCTGCCGCCGTTCGCTATCGCGAGGCCGAGTGTCTCTGTCGCATCTAGCGTCTCGAACGAACTCGTGCCATCCTTCTTCAAGGGATGCATCACCAGGCGATGCCACTCGGCCTTCTTGTAGTCGACATTGCCGTCTAGATCCTTGCCGAGCACGTCATCGGTAGGCAGAAGCCCGCTCGTCACGATTTTGTTGGTGACAATCGTATCGATTTCGCCAAGGTCGGTGAAATTGGTGACATAGGTATAAGTAGTCGTCTCAAGCGCATTCGTCGAAAAATAGACGGACAACTGGTAGTTATCGCCATCTTCTGCGACATTGGAGTTCGCGGCATCGAAGTAGATAGTGCCGATTCCTTCCTTGTAGCAGGGGGAGTAGATTGCAGCACCCACGATGTTGCGCATGACAAGATGGGAGGATTCAGCCTGCTGGCCGGCCGAGCCCACGCCGGTCAGCCGCGGACGCCCGGTGGAAGACCACGGCAAGTATACGCGGCTGCCGTAGGTCGCATAGTCGGCAACCGAAGAAGGATACGTATTACCGATGCGGACATCGCTCATGTGCCAGAGCAAATCGGAATCGCAAAGCCCCTCCTGCAAGGTGCTCGCATACAATGTATGGACTGTCTCTTCGCTCAAGCGGGAATAGTACGTCTGAGTCTCGGCAGTGCCATGCACCCAATATGTAAGCGTGTCTGGGTCGGGGGAGGCGGCTGCTAGGTTGTAACTCTGACCCTTGACGGCTCCCTCGTCGGCAGCATCGTAAACTCCGGCGTAGTCGTCATTTGCCAAAAGGACGCGGCCGCTCGCCGAACCGCCCAGGTTTTGCGTATCGCGCGATACGAGCACGTTCACGCGGCCGATTTCATATTCGAGCGCCGTCCAGCCGTAATTGGCGGAATCCGTTTTCGCTTCAACCGCAGCATATGCAAGATACGTGCCGGCAACCGTAGGCCAGCCCGCCGTGCGTACGCCCGTCACATCCTCGAAAACGAGTTGCGGAACGCCATAGGCGGCATCATCAAGAACATAGTCCGGTTCATGCCCGATATACCACTCTTCCGCAGAGAGGGAACTTGTACGCACCTGTAGCCAACGGTTCTGGACAACCGCGCCTACGCTGGTGACGCGCGGGGAAAGCGTATAGGTCAAGGACGTATCGTCTATCGTATTGGCTTCGAAATCCTGTGTCACGCCCGCATCGGCTGCAATATCCGCGCCGCCCTGGATGTATTCCGCCATGATGCGGGCAGCTGTCGGCGTTTCCGCCGACACGCGGAACTCGTCGATGACGCCCAAAAGACCTACCGACCCGCCCGATCCCTGCCAGCCGCCAATCGCCAGCTCCGGATTGCCGTTTGCAGGCATGATTGAGGAAGCTTCGGAATATTGGCTGAGCTCGCCGTTGATCCAGCACTCCACCCTGCCTGGAGCATAGGTGAAGTCCATGCGAACCCACTCGTCCGCATCAAGCCCGGCCACGTTCAACGTCTTGTAGGAGCCGGTGGCCCAATACATGCGAAGCGCGGTACCGGCAGGTGCGATAGAACCTGACGCGATGCGGGCGGCCCAACCCGGACCATTCTGATTGGTGTTGCGCCCGAAGAAGTAGGGCCAGCTGCTCACGCTGCCAGTGATATTCGCCCAGAATGACACGCGGAAAGCTCCGTTCGTCAAACTATCGAGCGCTTCGCTGGCCGCAACTCGCATCATCGCATTGCCTTGCGTCGAGTTGCCTATGCCGCCTCCAAAGACGCCGGTATCGGAATAGCCCGTGCCAATCGTGGCCGAAGGTGCGTTTGTGGAAGAATCCGCCGTCAGGTCGCCCTCGTCGAAGTGCCAGACGCCGGCATAGCCACTCCAGACGTCCGTGGCCGGCAGCGTGCGCTCCATCGCTGGCGCATACTCTGTCGTGCCGACGATATTGGTGGTGCCCCATATCATCGTGGCGACAGTTCCATCCCGGTAATTGGGCACCTTCACCCAGGCGATGGTCGTACCGTTCGTATTCCATGCGCCTTCGATTTCAAACGGAAGCTCACTGTAGACATACGTGCCGCCCACTGCCCGCTTGAATACAAAGCGCAAGTCCGCCCCGTCCGCCTGACACTGACGATAGTCAAAGCCTTTGGGCGAATCATTGGCTATCCTTACCGCCATCGGCAAATTGACTACCGCATCGCCTGTCCAACCGCTCACGATGATATCGCTTTCGTATATCCTGCCGCGCCAAGCCGATACCGGAAGCTCGCCTTCCACAGTGGTGCGCCCCCAACTCATGGTGATTTCGCGTCCGTTCGCGAACTCGGGCACCCAAATCTTGACCTTGGTTGCGCCGGACGGATTCCAGCCGTCGGTATATTCATAGGGCAGGAACTCCGGAGTCGCAACGCCCCCGTCATCCCTCCAGACGCTGAACCGCACGTCGCTGCCGTCTGCAGCAGCATCGGCATAGCGAAACCCGAGCGGCTTTTGCTCTTCAATCTCAATCTCCAAAGGATAAACACCAAGTTCGCTTCCAGTATAGCCACCCACTGTAATGATGGCGTGATGAGCAAGAAGGTCGGTTGCCGCATCGCCATAATCGCCGGGATTCCACAATGTAAAATAGAGCGTGTCGGATTTGTCGCCGCCATGCGCCGCAGTGGCGGCAACCACGGCTACCGCCTGCCAGTCGCCAGCCTCGACAAGGTCGGCAGGATCCGATGTCCAGCCATCGCCACCCGGCTCTGTCGTCACAGACTTCGGTGCATACCAGACCGTCAAATCGGAAACCGCGCCAGCCGGACTCACCGTGACGACGGGCAGATTCTGCTCGTCATTGAGCTGCCAGCCTGCCGTGCCGGTGAAGCCGAAATAGTCTATTGTGGCAGGAGTCGGCTCGATTATCGCCTTCACCGTGACGGAAGAAGCCGCCGAGCCATCCGCCCAGAGATACCCATCCTTCAATGTGACAGTGTATGTATTAGTGCCGGTTTCGGAGATTGCAATCCGGTTTGTCGGAATCGCCGTGCCGCCATCGTCAAGGGTAATCGTGAGAATATCGGATGTTGCTTCCTCGACCGTATAGAACTCATGCTCCGTGCCATCCCAAATAGCGGAATATTCCGTCTGCGGCGTATAAGGCATGTAGCGCTTGACGCGCAAGACGACAATACCCGAACCGCCGGAACCGCCTACGCCCTGAAACGCGGAGCCGCCGCCGCCGGAACCTGTATTTGCCTCGCCATTGCCGCCTGAACCGCCATCGCCAGAGCCGCCTGCGCCACCAATGCCAGATCCGCCTGCGCCGCCAGTGCCAGTTCTCGCACCGCCACCACCGCCTGCCGCATAAATTACGGTTTCGCCAGTGATGTCAGATTCATATCCGGAACCGCCATCGGCACCCAAATCTTCTGCAGTTGTTGCAGAACCCGCAGAGCCAGCACCGCCGCCACCGCCGCCGGACATATTGTGTGCACCTTGGCCACCTGCATTACCGAATCCTCCCCATGGTGATGTCGGCTGGCGTCTTGATCCGCCATTGGAAGCTTTCGTTCCTTTTGAACCGCCGCCACCTGATCCGCCGGAACGTCCAGCCGCAATGCCGCCGCCACCACCGCCATACGCGAAGATATTTGTGACACTGCCGAATGTAATCAAGGTGGCTCCGCCATCAACACCTGCTTTGCGAGTAGTCGCACTAGCTGTCTGCGCCCCGCCCTTTCCAATGTCTATTGAGTAAAATCCTGCCGAAAACACCTGATTTGTATCTATCATACCACCGGCGCCACCGCCGCCACTGGCACCTTGAGCTTCTGTAGAACTGCCGCTATTTGCGCCGGAGCCGCCGCCGCCGATGACTAGTGCACGGACTTCCGCAGAACGGCGAAACAGAACAGACGAAGAGCCTGTAGTCTTGAAGGAGTAGATTGGCTCACCTTCCATACTTGTGGTCTTGTCGGCCTCAAAGCTGATGGGGTCGACACCGGAAAGCGTATACCTGATTGCAATGATTCCCGAGCCGCCGGCGCCACCGCGAGTCGCGGCATTGTCGCCGCCACCGCCGCCACCGCCGCCGCCAAGGCCATCGGTGCCGCTCTGGCCAATGCCTTTAGAGCCGGAAAGACCTGCCGCCGCGTTGTAAGAAGCCGAACCCGCGCCGCCGCCGCCTTTCCCGCCCGCGCCTTCGTTTGCAACGGATGTTATATTGGTTATATTGCCGCCGCCACCGCCGCCGCCTGCATAATAAACCTCTTCGCCCGTGATATCGAATGCGCGGCCGTCGCCACCGTTGCCACCCATCGAGGATGTAGCTGCAGAACCTGTCGCTCCGGCGCCGCCGCCGCCAGCGCCGTGATATGCGCTTACGCCATTGCCGCCATTGTTGCCGTAGCCAGGCGAAACAGTGTAGGCACTGTCTGCTTGACGGGCAACGCCAGGCGCGGAAGGGCTTGCTCTGCTTGTGCCGCCGCCGCTGCCGCCGTCACGACCGCCACCGGAGTTGCAATACGCGCCACCGCCACCGCCCAACGCCTGAAAGATGGGCGTCCCCGAAAGAACAATCGTCGAATCAGCGCCATCTCCGCCTGCGGCGGCGCGTGTGTCAGCGACTGTGCCGCCTGCGCCTACAGTGATGGCATAGGTGCCGGATGCCGCCTGCCAGGCGTTGGAGTAGACGAGACCGCCACCGCCACCGCCGCCGCCACAGTCGCCGCCGCCTGCACCGCCACCACCCACGGCAAGGACTCGCATGGTATCGAAGTCGATGCTGCTGTCGGTAGGTATCGTAAATGTGCCGGTAGCCCCTGATCTCCCCGTCAGTGCGACAGCATCAGCGTTTTCGGTCGCGTTAGTCCAAACGTGCAACACTTCCACTGTGCTGTCATCATTGCGGAAAACTTTTATATAATCGCCGCCCGTTGCACCGCCTATTTTCGTAATGTCGCTCTGGCTCACGCCTTCAATCGTGCTTGCGCGCCCGCAAAGAGAATAAAGCAAAGCAATACCAGCCGACAGCCACAACGCCGCCGGCAACAAGCCTCGAATGCCGCAAACCCTAGTTTTTATTGGGCTTTCTGTCATTGCCTTGCCTCTTTTCCGTGCCAATACGCCATAAGACGATACACTCATCCTATGCTTAGCAACGGAAATAATAGCAAATTTTCGCCCCGTGGTCAAGGGGCGGCGCGGCGGGCAGCAGGGTTTCGCAGTTTGCCATAATAATGTGCAC
>DFGM01000007.1 GCA_002371755.1 Verrucomicrobia bacterium UBA3750
CATTTACCTTGTCCTTTCACCTATTCCGCATCCTTGAAACCGCGCGTTTCGCGGGGCGCTTCCGGTTCCGAAGAGAAAACGGATGTGGCAAGGGTGCCTCGCACTTTCTGAAAGGCCGGGGCGGCCTTGCCACATCGCGAAAAGCCTTGTAAACCGCGCCATTCGCGGGGACTGTCCCCAACAATTTCATTTTATGCTGACATTTCCCGGATAGAGCGTAATGCGTCCGTTCTGCTCGGTCACGAGAAGGAACTTGTCGCCGTCAAGCGGACAAAGCGAGTTCCAGAGTCCTCTGTCCCTGCCGAACACCATGCCGGGCGGAGTGGATTCACCGCGCATGGTCGTGAACCGCCCGTCCGTGATTTCGCGTTTCGGCACAGCGGCAACACGCGATTGAGATGTCCCCGATTTGGCTGCAGAGGAAAAGACGCCCTGGCGGGAAAGAGAGAAAAACCCGCCAGGGTGCCAAAAAACGGTTAGCGCGTCACTTTGTAGTAGAGCACGTTGCCGCTCTCGAAATTGAGCGGAATCGTCACTTGGTTGCCGGAACCAGTCTTCGTAGCGGTAGCGATATTGACTTCGTCGGCGCACTCTGACGTAGCCCCGTATTTGACGGTGTAGGTGCCCGCCGGCCAGTCGCCTGGGAACGTAAGCGTAAGGTTGTTCCCGTCATAAGACGCCTCCTCTATAGCAAACGTCGCACCTGCCACCGGCGCAACACCGGCCGTATATGCCTGCGCAACCGTCATGGAAGGGCTGGAATTGACGATCGTTTCGCTCACGGAGGATTTCCCGGACTTCGCCAAATACGCGCTCGGAACTGTTGAATCCTCAGCAACAGCGGCTGTCCCTTCCGCTGTCACCTGCGCGTAGGGTTCGAAGGTGCCGCTCTTCGCCACGAAGTCGTCGATGGCGGTCGTGCCAATGACATTGACGTTTGTAACTCCGGCGGCCTGCGATTGCGGCGCGTTTGCGAGGTAGTATGTTGAAGCGGTCAGGACGCCGTTCGTCGCCACGACAAGGCTGCTGTTACTGTAGTCCACCGCGACCGTGAGCCGCAGCCAAGCACCGTCTTCGAAATTGCCGAGTGTGACGGAAGTCGCGCTTCCGCTGCTCGTTTCCTTGCAGTAGAGTTTCAGGGCTCCATTCGTATCGGAATAGATGGCGAACTGGGGATTGCTGGAGTTGTAGTCGTCCGGCGTTTCATCAGATTTAGCGACCTTGACCATCATATCGAACACATTGGCATTAGAGACGCCCATCGTGCCTCGCGTGACGGTGCCGGAAACGGCGAGCACCTTCGTGTGCGCAGCATCGGATATCGGATAGCCGTAGCCCGTCGGCTCGGTTGTCTCTGCTGTCTCCAGCTCGCCGTCGCCCGTCCAAGAGTCCATTGTCGATTCGAACGTATCGACGATGGGTGTAGCGAATGAAGCGGTCGCGACTGACACAACCGCTGCAACCATGGTGGCTATGTTTTTCACCTGTCTTCTCCTTCTTTGTTTTCAGTTTCAAATCTATTTCGACGCCAGGCGGCGTGGGCGCCGCCCCCAGAAATTTGTGCGGAAGCTCCACTTCGATTCATCGAGTATCGAGTGCCGCGTCATTCGATCGTCGCCTTGAAGAAGGCGGGCGGGGTGTCGCCTTTGAGCGGGATTTCGGCCGTGGCCGTCTCGCCCGCGCTGAAGTCGTCGTTCGACAGCGTCACGTCCACGAGCGGCGCGAGATCCGGGCACGCAAACGCCTCGACGGTCGCCGCGCCGTAGAACCTGAGACTGCCATATATGGTCTGGGCGATGGCTCCTTGACGCACCAGCTCAACCTCTACCGTGACCACGTCTTTGCCGACCGATATATCCGTAATCTCGAACGTGTAGGAGCGTTCGTCGTCGGTAATGTCGAGGTTGAGGAGATGCGCCGTGTCGAATTCGGCTAAGGAGACTGCCGCGATCTTGCCGGCGACGGACGTCTTCCCCCCTGCGCACTTGTTCAGCCACTCAGCCTCGGCGGCGCTCAGGATCTTTTGCGCGTTGTCCTTCAAGACGACCGCCTCCTCCGCGCTGAACCCTTCCACCGCCACATACTCGCCAAGTATCGAGCGTAGCGCGCCTTCGCCAGCGAAAACAATACGCGAAATGCCGATTCCGGAGGCGGCAAAGGAGAACGCGCTCGCGCCGCCTGTCGCGGCCAGCGCGCGCCACTCTCCGCCGTCCTGCACATCCACCGAATACGTCCCCGCCGTGTAGTTGAAGACAACCCTGAACGTATATTCGACGCCCGACGCAGGCGAGACGCCCTCCGCCTCGACATCGACCCAGCGGGGATTATTTCCTGTTTCCAATTGGGAATTGGCATTGGCTGTTGGCAACATTTCCACATTGGCAACATTCCCTGCGGTCCACACCTGGAAGCAACCGTTCGTGCCAAGCCACACCGCGCCCTGCACGCCCTCTTCGGGCGTCGCCTCTTCCATCGGCACGGCGTCAAACGACGCCGTCACGTTCATCGTCACGACGTTCCCGCCGGATGCGGAGA
>DFGM01000018.1 GCA_002371755.1 Verrucomicrobia bacterium UBA3750
GCCGGCGACATGAATGTTGGCGGCCGTGAAATCGGATACCTGTTCGGACAGTACAAACGACTCGCCAATGAATGGACGGGCGTCCTGACAGGCAAGGGTCTGCCATTCGGCGGCTCGCTAATCCGCCCGGAAGCCACAGGCTACGGCGACGTGTACTTCGCGGAAAACATGCTGGCGATGCACGGCGAGACATTCGAGGGCAAGAAATGCTTGATTTCCGGTTCCGGCAACGTGGCATCATACGCAGCGGAGAAACTGATGCAGCTAGGTGCCAAGGTGCTGACTCTCTCCGATCGTTCCGGTGCGATTTACGCACCAGACGGCATCACCGATAAGATGCTCAAGGATATCATGACCCTGAAGAACGTCAAACGCGGCGAACTCGCCGATTTCGCCAAGAAAACGAAAGCTGTGAAGTTCTACGCAAAAGCCAACTCCTGGCAGCTTGCCGACAATGTAGATGCGGCGTTCCCCTGCGCAAGGCAGAATGAACTCAATGGCGACGACGCCGCATATCTGCTTAAACACGGTTGCACGCTTGTGGGCGAAGGCGCGAACATGCCTTCGACGCCAGACGCAATCGCGGCATTCGTGAAAGCGAAAATAATGTATTCGCCCGGCAAGGCGTCGAACGCCGGCGGAGTGGCCACAAGCGGGCTTGAGATGTCGCAGAACTCTCTGCGCCTTTCCTGGACTCGCGAAGAAGTCGATCTTCGCCTGAAAGGCATCATGAAGGCAATCCACGACAACGCCTGGGAAGCCGCAGCGAAGTATGGCCACAAGGGCAACTACGTGGTTGGCGCAAACATCGCCGGCTTCACCAAAGTCGCCGACGCAATGGTGGCGCAGGGCATCTGCTGACACTAGTTTCCGACCGCGACACCGTTTCATATTCGGTCTCGCCCGCGCATTCCCTTCATTCCAAAGGGTTGCGCGGGCGCATTGTTTCATCGCCTCCGCCGTCTGCCAGCCAAGCCAAGCTGACAAGTTGACGACAGGCATTAAATAAAATTCACTTGGTCAAAACGAGGGAAATGGCGTTAGCCCGTTTGGAACACTCATCCCCAGACTTCTTGAGAACGTCTAGTCGAATACCAGAAATGCCGGCAACCCCTGAACGTCCTTGAAATCAGATAGAGCGCGCAGTTCGTCGATATCCTCAGCCTGAAGTCGGATCACCGTAAAGCCTTTGAGGGCCTCGACCACCCTTTCGTTTCTGAGTGTCTTGCGCTCCATTGCGCGACAGTTCTTGCACCACGTCGCCCAGCAATCAACCAATACGGGGCGTTTTGCCTTCGCAAGAACGGACTCGAAAGTGGCGGGCGTCGCGGCCAGACCAGATTCAGAGGCGGAAGACTTCTCGGATGTCTGCGTAAAGCCAATGTATGCCAGATGTGCATACCACGCCGCAAAGCACAGCACCAATACGCCGAACACTTTGTTCACCCATTTCATCCAAGCGCCTGGTTTGGGCAGCACCTGCATTCCCGCGCCAGCGAAAGGCCACGGCAGCGCCATGCCAAGCCCCAGCGCGAACGGCAGAGCCAGAGCCACCATGCTTCCATCGGCCGTCATGCGGGCCGTCAACAGCAAAACCGCGATTAGAACGGGTGCGACGCACGCGCCGGCCAATACCGCCGAGACCGCGCCCATGAAAAATGCAAACAATCCCGGCATCATCCTCCCCTTCGCATCGGCCAGCGCACCGCGCCCTTTCGAGAAATCCACAAAGAACACACCCATGAGCGCGAGCGCAAGCGCGACAAATACGAGCGAGACCGCAAGATTGAACCAGGGACTGCCCTGTATCGTGCCAAAAGCCAGTCCGCCAAATGCCGCCGCCAACCCCATCGCCCCATAGGCCAGCGCAATGCCTAATCCATATAGCGCGCCACGCAGCGCGGATTTGCCTATGACCATCAAGTTTATCGGCACCATCGGCAATACGCACGGAGTGAGGTTCATTGCAAGACCGCCCAAAACCGCCGCGACGAAAACCGCACCGAGCGTCATCCCCGCAAACGGGTCTGATTGCGCCGAATTCTGAAGAAACGAAAGAAATGCCTCAACATCCATGAAGCCCTGCGCGGCGTGGACGGCAGCAAATATCATCGTAGATTTCCTTTCATTATAGCCTTACCTGTGGGTCGAGAAACGCATATGCGACATCCGTGGCGAGATTCACGAACTGATAGATCAGCGCGCCCAGCACGACCACGGCGCGTACGACCGCCATGTCCGACGAGTTGATCGCGTTTATGGATACCGATCCGAGCCCCGGAATTCCGAAGAAACTCTCCAGCAAGAGTGAACCCGTGAAGAGATACGGTATGGAAAGCGAAACGTAGGTGACAATGGGGATCAGCGCGTTGCGCATCACGTGACGAACCAGAATCGTCGCCCTTCCAAGCTGCTTAGCTCGCGCAGTAAGCACATACGGCTTGTAGATTTCGTCAAGAATCGCGGTGCGGAAGAATCTAACATCCATGCCAAGCGAACTGACGACACCGATTAACACCGGGAGCACGAAAAACGCCGCACCCTCGCATCCCCACACCGGAAACAACCCGGCCTTGAACGACAGCAGGAACTGCCCGGCAATCACCCATATCACATAGTTCACGCTCATCAAGACCGTCGAAAGGAAGAGTATCGACCTATCTAGCACACGACCACGATTGGCGGCGGCAAGCAGCGCAAGCATAAGCGCAACCAGCGTGCCTCCGGCCAAAATCGGAACGGTCAGCGACAAGCTGGGTCCCACGCCGCGCGCAAGAATGTCCGCCACAGGCTCATCGCATGACACGGAATAGCCGAAGTCGCCCTTCGCCAGATTGCCGATGAACGAAAAGAACTGGCTGTCAAAGAAACCACCGTCGCCACCAAACAACAACGGCTTGTCGTATCCAAAGCGGTGGTTGAACGCCGCGATCGCCTCCGCCGAAGCGTTCTTGCCAAGCACCGTCGCCGCTGGAGAACCAACGACAACGTTGAAGAGCACGAACGTCAGCATGAGTATCCCGAATGTAGTCGGGACGACCTCCAACAACCGCCTTAAAAGATATCTCGGCATCAGCTCTCTATTGCCTTGCGCAACGCCGACACGACGCTGTCGCAGTCGCACTGATCGAGGCGCTCAAGCGTCTTTGCCCAACGATACGCGCCTGAACCTGCGACATCGAACGGACGGTGCACGAACAACTCATCGTAGGAGAGCCGGTTCTCGCGATAGTCACGCTGCGCGGCGCGCAGGCGACGCTCGAATCCCTCGACGAAAGCATTGGCGAACGTGGGAAGGTCGGTGACGAACTCGCGACGACGGCGCACAACGTTGGCATACGGCACCACGGACTCCTCGAAAGAATGCAGGTAATTGACAAAACTTCCAGCATGGCTGGTAACTTGCACTCTAGCTGGGAGCCCGTCATCCCCCATCTGCACAACCTCATAGAACTTGTCGAACAGATTCTCCTTCGTAGTCGTGGAGCGGCGGCCGACGATGAGATCGGTAGCCGCCGCCTCGCCCATCAGAACTGCGAACTTCAACGCGAACGCGGGGTTGCGGAAACGCGGCGGAGGAATCTTGTCCGACGCAGTGCCAGGCACATAGTTGCGGATGTTGTAGTACGCCATCACCGTGGTGCCGTTGTACTGGTTATGTCCGCTGTAGCGCTCCGGGCACTGCCCGTAGCCGATGCGCAAAGGGAGCCTCATTCCCAGCTGCTGGCACATGAGGCGGCGGTCGAGGATGTAGTCGGAATATTCGTTCGCCTCGAGTATCGACTGCAACAGGTCTTTCCCTTCGTCAAGATGCTCGGCAATCCCCCACTTGAGGAAGCGAATGATCAGCACGTTGGGTTTTTCGCGCTCGCTCGTCTTTAGCTGGATGATATATACCGAGCCTCGCCGCGATTCCGCGATTGGCGAACGCGCCAGCGAATGCGTAATGCGTCCGACGTTGATGTATTCTATATCGCTGAAGAGGCGAGCGAAGTTGAATATGATATTGCGCACTCGCTCCTCGCATATCTGGGCCAGCTCCGGGTCTCTGGTGCGTCCGTATTCGTCCCACAGCGAGTCGAACACCACCTGCCCGCGGTTGATCATGGCGCCCGGCAGCCATTCTATCTGGCGGTAGAACTCTGGCGAAATGCCTTGGATCAGCTCGTCAACCGCCGTGTCGTTCGGTCCGGCGGTCAGTGTCCTGCTCATCTCGTTGCGCCACTCGAAATTGTCCACCGACTCCTCACGCAGTCCGACAGGCATGGAAATCCGCCAGTCGAGATATATCTTGCGTATGGCAGCCTTCAACTCGTCGTCGTCCAAAGCATCTGGATTGATGGCCTTGAACGCCAGCTTTATGTCGATTGGCGTAGTGAGCGGAAAGAGATCGACCTCCGGCATTCCGAAACGGTTGCGCGAACCCATCAGCCTGAGTGCGCTCTTGATCTGCTGGCGCAGCGTCTGGCTCGGCAGGCACTCGAAACCTGCGCATCCCTCGGCGGTCAGATAGCGCGTACCCGTCGAGTGATTGTAATAATAGATGCGGTCGTAAGTGTCGATGGCCACACGGGAGTTTTCTATCTGCCTGGCCATGTCCTCCTGCGAAATTGGGGCGCGCGCCATCCGCCAATTCTCGCCGCGCGCCCTCAAGGCGTTGCGAACCTTCGCAGAATGCGTGTTGAGGAAGCGTATTCGACGCTTGGAAACCATCGTCTGGAGTATTTCATCGGCCTTGATTGCCAAATCCATGTGGTCGGGGTCTGGACGTATCAACGCCATCGTTTCTGTGAACACAAGATCAACGGACTGCGAAAGCTCCTCGTCCTCTTCCTCAGGCGTCATAGGCGCGAGCCCTTCGGCGGCCCGCTCGGCATTCACTTCGTCCAGCCACATCACACGCTGCATTGCATGCACGCCACGCCGCGTCACGAGGCCCGGAGTCTTCAAAAACAGCGTCCCTACTCGACTTTCCAGCCTGCCGTCGGCATCTTTCGCAAAAATCTTCTCTCCTAGTATCTTCATGGCGCACATTATACCATATTTTACGGGAACGCGCCGCGTCATTCAACGATTTCTCCGCAAAAGTAGTCCGGCAGCGCTATGATGCCCGCTGCGGCGGAAAAACCCGCGCCGAAGCCCGCAACAAGCGCGGTGCCCGGCCGTGCTGACAACGCAAGGGTGGCAGGGATGGAAGCCGAGCCGGGATTGGCGAAAGGCGCGTCAGGAGCCAGCAACTTATCTGAGAGGCCAAGCGTCTTCGCCAGTTGGCGAACCATGTATAGGTTTGCTCGATGTGGCACGAACATATCGAAAGCATTGCCAAAAGGGCGCAAGAGCCTCACGACATCGCGAGCGACGAACGAGAAGACTTTGAATCCTTCCATGCGTATAGGCCCAGCGGCATCACACGACAATGCATTTGAAGGCGACGACAAAAAAGAAAAGCCGCCCGGCGTGCAGCCGCTTGCGACCACCGTCGCCGTGGCGGCATCGTCCATGACAAGCGCAGTTGAGGTGTCGGTGACATCTACGAGACGCGATTGCACATCGGCATCGACTACAAGCACACGACCGCCAAGGTTTGCGGCGATGCTCGACGCGAGATATATGGCGTAGGGGTATGCGCTGCAGGCCATCTGCAGATCGAAGGCCATCGTGGACGCCGGCAAGCCGAGCGCACCGGTCAGACGCACTGCAAGCGACGGAAATCTAACTTCGGAAGAAAACGTCGCAGCGATGACAGCCTTTATACCGTCCACGCCCTCCGCCGCCCGCTCTGCGACTGGTTTGGCGAAATCGAAGAGACCGGTTCCAACAGGCACGATGCGACGGACGCGAAAACCCATGGCGGCCACCGTCGCTTTGTCGGCAACGCCATCGTTGGTCTCGGTGTCGGCGCCAAAACGCGCCACCACCCGCTCAATCACAGCACCGCACGCTCCCGCCATGTCAGTATCGTTCTTCAGAGACCAACAATCTCCGTCAGCTCCGCAGGGAGCCGCGACGCCAACCAGTCCCTGCACGCATCGAAAATCTGCCGTCCAGTCGCATCTGACGGCATGGAATCTGGCACCTTGGCGTATTCATCTAGATCTTCTCTCGTCAAATTCGCGAGTATGCGCGACATGACCGGTATGTATGCGGCGCTCATGGAGAGCGTATCGACACCAAGTGCTGCCCAGTATGTGCCAACCACAGGGTCTGCCGCCGACTCCCCGCAAACGGAAATAGGCAATCCCCTCCCCTTGGCGGCGGCGACGCTCATCTTTGCCAAGGAGATAACGGCGCGGTTCAGCGGTTGGTAAAGGTGCGCCACGGCGTCGTTGCCCCTATCCGCCGCCATGGTGTACTGCACCAGGTCGTTCGTGCCAATCGAGAAGAAGTCCACGTGGCGGGCAAACTCCTCGGCGCAAAGCGCGGCGGACGGCACCTCGATCATCGCACCAACGGGAATATCTTTGGCATACGCCACACCCTCGGCATCAAGCTCCGCCTTCACACCAGCAATAATCTCGGCGGCAGCGGTCAATTCCTCGATGCAACTGACCATTGGATACATGATGCGCACCCTGCCCTCGACGGATGCCCGCAAAATCGCCCGCATCTGTCTGCGGAACACATCTTTATGAGAAAGCAGGTATCGTATGGAGCGGTTGCCAAGGAACGGATTGGGCTCGGAAGATTTCCTGCCGCGCATCATCTTGTCGCCGCCGATGTCCAGAACGCGTATCGTTATCGTGGCATCCGGCGCCAACTGGCGGCTGAAGCGTGTCGCTTCGCGATACGCCTCGAACTGCTCCTCCTCGGTCGGCTCAAAGTCGCTGTTGAGCCAAAGAAACTCGCTGCGGTAAAGTCCGATCCCTCTGGCGCCTTTTTCGCGAAATCCGGCAAGGGGAATGCCAGGGTGGACATTCGCGCAAATTCTCACTTCGCCGCCAGACTTCAAAGTCCCGGCTGGACGCTCCATAGATGCCGCATCCACCAAGCATGACTCCCTGCGCATCAATTCGTAGAAAGATGCTCGCGTGGCCTCGTCCGGGCGGAGTATCACGACGCCGGTCGAACCATCCAACAGCATGGTTTCGCCAGCGCCGACATTCGCCGTGATGTTGCCAAGTCCGGTGACGGCAGGGATCGCCAGCGCTCTGGCCAGCAGCGCGACATGGCTCGTCGTGGAGCCGCCGTTCGTGGCGAAGCCGAGTACGCATTCTCGCGGGAGCAGCACCGTCTCCGAAGGAGTGAGATCGTCGGCGACGATGATGGATGGCGTCTTGATCTCCAGATGCGGATCTTTCGAGCATCCTGCGAGCGACTTGACGAGACGCCGTTCCACGTCATCGAGATCGAGGACGCGTTCGCGGAAGTAAGCATCGTTCATCTTCGCGAACTGCGCCCTGTGAAGTGCGAAAACCTTTCGGACGGCGGCCTCGGCGTTGAGCCGCCCGACAAGGATTTTCTTTTTTATTTCGTCGGCGAGATACGGATCTTCGAGTATCATCAGGTGGCACTCGAAAATGTGCAGGTCTTGGCGACCCGTGCGCTCGCGCAAAGTCTCTATCATCCTCTCCAGGTCGCTGCGTATCGCCGCTATCGACCTGGAGAGGCGTGCAAGTTCCTCGCCCTCGCGCCCTTCTTCGACGATGTATTCAGGCGTGGGTATGTTGCCATCGCCACGGTAAACGAAAACCGGTCCCGCCGCGAGTCCTCGCGCGGTGGCCAGCCCCGTCACTGTGGTCATGGCGCTACTGCTCATCCGGTATGTCGAACTTGCGTGCGACGAGAGCCTCCAGCTCGTCAAGAACCTCAGCCGCCTCAGGGCCGGTAGCGGTCACCTTGAGCACGGCGCCACAGGTTGCCTCGAGCGTCATGAGAGCCATGATGGACTTGCCGGCGACGACGTTGCCGTCCTTCTCGACCTCGACCTCGGCGTCGTAGCGGCTCGCGGTCTTCGCGAAGAGTCCCGCAGGACGCACGTGCATCCCGTACTTGTTCAGGAGCTTGAGTTCCCTTGTTATTGATTCTTCTGCCATCAGGTTTCCCCCTTGTGAAGATTTGCTTGTCGATATGAATATGTGCGGTCTGCTAGCGCGAACGTGCAGCGCGCGCCTTCAGCCATGTTGAAAGTTGCGACACCGGATCCCTGCCGGCCAGGATGAGTTTGTGCTGTTGCGCGGCGGTCTCCACGAGATTGACCATGTCACGTCCCTCTGAGACGGGCAACAGCACGCTTGGCACCTTGACGCCCAGGATTTCCTTCGGCTCGCGGCGCTGTCCGATGCGATCGACCTCGTCGCGCACCTCGTCCAGGCGTTTGAGCGTGATGACTAGCTGCAACTGCTTCTCGCCTCGCACGGCGTCTATGCCGAAGATGCTGGGCACGTGGATGATGCCGATGCCGCGGATTTCCATGAAGCCTGCCGTGGAGGCGGAAGCGGAGCCGTAGAGGATGTTGGCGGCGGTATCCTTGCGAACGCATGTCAGGTCGTCGGCGATAAGCGCGGAGCCTCGCTTGATGAGTCCGAGCGCGGTCTCGCTCTTCCCCAGCCCCGGATCGCTCTCTATCAGCACGCCAAGCCCGCACACCTCGATCATCGTGCCGTAGAGCGTAGTCTTGGGCGACGAAAGCGAATCAAGGATGAATAGGGAATGGTGAGTGAAGATGCGCGTCTCAAGCGGCGACACCATTACCGTGACGCCAACCTCCTCAGCCGCCGCCAAATCCTCTGGATACGGGCGATGGCCGTTGGTGAAGACGAAAAGCACCGGCCTGTAGGCGAGCATCGCACGCACTCGCCTGTTGCGCTCTACCGGATCCAGTGAATCGAGATACGCAGTCTCGACGTTGCCGATCACCTGGACCCGTCCGCAGGAGAAATCCTTGAAAAAACCCGCAAGCGCGAGGCCGGGACGGTTCAGGATAGGCTCGCTTATCGTATTGCCCATGGAGCCGGCGCCAGCCAGGACCGAGAGAGCCAGTCGTTCGCGGCCGGCTTCGTAGAAGTCGGCCACGGTGAACCCGCATCCCTCGCGAGATGACATTGTCGGCAGCGTCTCCATCGGCAATCTCCAGGCGGCTCCGTCACGTCAGTTCTTGGCGGAGGCGGCGCGCTGCTTGCGGACAGTTCCTTTGCGCGCCTTCACGCGCATCCGCAGCAACTGGCGTTCGGCGCGAGCGGCGGCGGTGTCGATAACGCTCTTCGCGCTCTCAGAGAACTCTTTCGCGCCGACGGCCACTTCGCCAAGGCGGTTGGCCACGACTTCAGCCATATACATATGCTTCTTGGCGTCCACGTCGATGACAATCGAAACCTTGGTCACTTTTGGAAAATTCTCCTTCAAGCGCGCCATGCGCTTCTCGGCGTATTCCTTGAGAGCCTCGATTCTGACATCGCTGTGCCTCATTGTTACTTCTATGCTCATTGGTTGCTCCTTTCCTTTTTGTTTTCGAGGTTTGATATGGATGATGATGATGCGTGTGAAGTTACATTCTGAATCCTTCGCCCAGATACCTGGCGCGGACTTCCGGGTCCGCCACGAGTTTCGCCGGCGTGCCTTCTTTCAGCAGACG